>JAKAKQ010000339.1 GCA_021813425.1 Nitrospirota bacterium | reverse complement strand
TTTCCAACAAGGTCAGCGCCTACGTCAGCAGCCTTTGTATAAATACCGCCTGCAATACGGGCAAACACGCTCATGAGCGAGCATCCGAAACCGAGTCCCACGAGTGCATGGAATGCCTGTTCAGGGGCTGCCTGCTTTGCTATAAAATAAAAGCCCGCAAGGCCTATAATTCCAAGACCAACGACCATAACACCTGTCACCGAGCCGCCCTTGAAGGCAAGGCTGAGCGCAGCCTGGAGACCTTTGTGCGCGGCCTGTGTGGTACGTACGTTGGCACGAACCGTAACCCACATGCCGACAAAGCCTGCAAGCGCTGAACCGCAAGTGCCGATGACAAAACCAATAGACGTCCATATGCCGAGTCCCATCGCTGCGATAAGCACAACGAGAACCACTGCGACCATCGCCACAGTTCTATATTCACGTGCAAGGAACGCATATGCGCCCTCTTTTACAGCATTGGATATCTCCTGCATCTTGGCACTTCCCGCGTCCTGCTTCGATACCCACATTGCGGTCATCACGGCGTAGATCACGCCTAACAAGCCGCAACCCAAGGCAAAAAGAATTGTTGAACTCATATTTCCCCTCCTTTAAGGATATTTATAAGATTTAATAAAACTTCCTGGAAAAATAAAGCACAATGAAAAGCTATGCTTCACCTCCTTTGTAATTTTCATGTTATATTGGTTTAAATAATAATCCATTTATTTAAAACTTCTTATCCTCTCTGCCTGAATATTTAGCAAATACCAGGGCAGTAGTCCTATATACCATATGTGCCATCTTTGAAAAAGGGGCATACGCAAAGAGGAAAAAGACTACTACAAGGTGTATGAAGTAAACAGGATAAGCGAGAACAGGTATATGGGCCAGTCTCAAAACCTCTGAGAGTATGCCTGTGGTCACTATCGTAAAGATTATACTTATGAAAAGCCAGTCAAAATAACTGCCGTTGCCGGCCTTCTCTGCATTCTTCTTTCTGTTTGTTATGACCTGCAGTATTCCTGCCAGCAGGATAACAGCGCTGACATTGCCGAGTATTTTCATGGGATCGTAAAGGGGATAAGGTGATTCCCCGAAGTTGAGAAGAAAGCTGCCTCCGGATAGCTGGATGGCCTTCTGAATATTGAAAAACTCAAACCCGTACAGGTAAGCTATCGCCCACGTAGTCGTAATAGCAAGCCCAACAAAACCGAAGAAGACAAACATATGAGAATTCGACCTGTCCTTTGTAACCTCGCACTTTTTAAACCTCTGGTGGGTCATGAAATCTATTATCGTATTTAAAATTATTATCGGTATGGGGCCTTTAACCTTTTTTTGCCATGGGTTAGAACTCATCGCAACGCCGGAGCTAAGATCCTTCCAATACCTGACCACACCCCCTAAAAAACCTAATACGGCAAACAGGGCAGCAGCGATAAATATTGTATCTATCGCCAGCACTGGAATAAACTTCTCTGCATATATTATTTCCCCATCAGGTATCTTGATATGCCCCAGGTATCCAAGTACTGTAAGGAAAATAATTACAGGGACTGCAAAAAGGACCCAGAGATATTTGGGATCGCCGACAAGCTTGCCCATAAAACCGGGGAACGCATAATGTTCGATGCTTAATTTCCTGATAGCTCCCAGCACTTCACCGGGCTTTGCTCCTCTGGGGCAGTAGGCAGTGCAATCACTGCACTGGTGACAGAGCCATATATCAGGATTGCTGAACAGCTTATCCTTCAGCCCCCATTGTGCCTGTATCATCTCTTTTCTGGGGAAAGGCTTGTCCTCGGGGGTCACATTACATACAACTGAGCATGTTGCACACTGATAACATTTTTTTAAAGACTCGCCTCCGGAATCCATCACCTTCTTTACAAATTCCAAATCTGGTTTGATCAATTTAGCTTCTGCCATTGTTTACCTCCTAAAAGCCCTTCATTGGGTTAAAGCCTACGCCTTCTATCACTTTCACAAATTTATCTATAACCTCCGGTATCTTGTTATATTCATCTATTGAGAACTGGATCTGCTGGACCCTTACAGGTTCAAGCCTGAGTTTTCCAAGTGTCTCTGCCACGTTGTCCATCCTCTTGTTGCAGAGTTCACTGCCTTTTACAAAGTGGCACTGGTAATCATCGCCATATTTGCATCCTATCAGCAGTACCCCGTCATTCCCTTTTGACATCGCATCGGCTATCCATATCGTGTTAACCGATCCAAGACACCTTACCGGTATAAATCTTATATCAGCAGAATATTTGAGTTTATGCAGGCCTGCCATATCAAGAGCAGGATATGCATCGTTCTCGCATACGAACGCCACGATCCTGTATTTTTCTTCCTCTTCTTCAGGGACATTGATCGCCTTTACCATCGAACCGATCATATCAATATGATAATTTTTGAAAGAGACGATCCTCTCAGGACAGGCACCCATACATGTTCCGCATCTTCTGCAGCGTGTCGGGTTCGGTTTCGGCGTACCTTTTTCATCGTCATCAAGGGCACCGAAAGGACACTCTTCAGTACATCTCTTGCACTGTGTACACCTCTGGAAGAAGAATTCGGGGAAAGACATATCGCCTGACCTTGGATGCACTGCCATGCCCCTGTTCGTTGATTCAAGACATTGTATTGCCTTAAGGGCGGCGCCGGTAGCATCTTCAATACATTCTCCGTTTGTCATTGTCTGTCTCACATTACCCGCCGTATATACCCCTGTTCTCCTTGTCTCGTAGGGAAAACAGATGTAGTTCGAATCAGCATAACCGTCAAAAAGTTCAAGGTCCTTGAATGCCGGTCCCTGCCTGTAGGCAAGGTTTATTACCGGTTCAAGCTGAGTGGCAGGAACCATACCTGTCGCCAGCACGACCATATCAACATTCACTGCGATCTTCTCACCCAAAATCGTATCATCGACCTCAACGGTGAGGCTTTTATCTGCATTTTCGGTTACAGCCTTTACTTCTCCCCTTGTAAGGAATATTCCTTCATCGTTCTGTGCGCTCTTGTAAAAATTCTCATAATGGCCGGGAGTGCGCATATGCTTATAGATTATATAAGCCTTGCCATCGTTATAGTCTTCTCTAACATACTGCGCCTGTTTCAGTGATATCAGACTTGTAACAGAAGAGCTATACGGGAAGTCGCTGTCATCGCCGTCCAGTCCCGGACTCTGTATGAATGCTACTGTTTTTGCCTCTTTCCTGTCAGAAGGTCTGATTATCTTGCCCTTGGAAGCAGTATCTTCCATCATCACATTTGTTATGACATTTGCAAATTTGCCGTATCCAAGATGCTCAAATCCTGAAGGATCGGACGGGGTCCCTCCGGCAGCGACAATAATAGACCCGAAACGTTCTGCATCAGGGTTTGAGGTAAGGATGTCCTCGCATTTAATAAGATCTGCAGGGAGTTCTACAGGCTCCTCTATTTTAGCTTCAGCCGCAGGTTTGTCCTTGTCCTCCTCCTTCTTTTTAGGGGGCGGAACATCCCATACGGATTTTGTCCCGGCCGGTTTAAAGGAAACATCAAACTGTCCCGGTGCACCGCTGATCCTTGCGATCTCTGTATTTGTTTTAATAGTTATCCTTGGATTAGCTGTGGCTCCTTTTATCTTTTCCTGAATATTCGTCTGTTCCAGCTGTGTATAAGGTGCTTTTGTAGGTACCTGTTTACGCTGCTTTGCCGCATATCCTCCGAGTTGCTGTGCCCTTTCCACAATAGTCACATCATATCCTGTAGTTGCAGCTTCTATAGCAGCAGTAAGACCCGTAATACCTCCTCCGATAACGAGGATGCTTCTTTCGACATTTTCGATAAGATAAGGGTCTACGGGGTTTGTCTTCTGTGCCTTTACAATGCCCATCCTGAGGTAGTCCTCTGCCAGCATCTGGGTATCTTCATTGGGCTTAATTTCTTCTTTAACCTCTTCCTTGCCTTCCGCATCCTTTGTCTTGACCTGGACCTTTTTTGTCCAGTCATGGCTCCAGACAACCTGTTCCCTTAAATTTACTCTTTCTACAAAATTAGCAGGGCCGAAATCAAAAACATCATATTTAACCCTGTTTGAACATGCAGCAATTACTATGTGATTGACCCCTTCTGCTTCTATATCCTTTTTAATCAGTCCAACGCCTTCTTCCCCGCACATTGCAGTATGGGTCTTGCATATCTGCATCTTGTATTCCTTGGTAGCGATCTGGGAAAGCTGTTCGATATTAAGGCCTTCTCCTATCTCGCATCCGCTACATATATAAACACCGAGCTTTTTTTCCATATCTGTTACCTCCTTACCAATGTTTGAATGGCCTTGAGTGCTGTCCCTGTCGCTGTCTGTCCTGAGGACATAACATCTGATGGTTTCTTAACACATCCGGTGGACAGTATTTCATCTGAGATGACAAAATTGTTTTCATCGTATTTTGCATTGCCGGGGACTTTTGATGTGGCTGTGGAAGGCTCCATGCCTGTTGCAAGGACAACCATATCAAACCGCTCATGTATCTTTTTGCCGGAAAGCGTATCTTCGACAGTTACGATAACATCCTTCGTCTCAGTGTCTTCCTCTATTTTGGCCACTTTGCCCTTAACAAACGAAACGTTTGTATCTGCCTTGACTTTCTTGTAAAACTTCTCGTATCTTCCTGGTGTCCGGAGGTCTATATAAAATATTGTTGCCTTGGACTTCGGGTTTGCTTCCCTGATATATGTTGTCTGTTTCAAAGAGGCAAGGCAACATATATACGAACAGAACGGCAGGTGATTATCATCCCTTGAACCTGCACATTGTACAAAGGCTATATTGTTAACCTGTTTCCCATCAGACGGCCTGACAATCTTACCCTTGGTCGGGCCATTAACAGCAGCCAATCTCTCCATCATCATATTCGTTATGACATTCTGCACCTTTCCGAACGAAAGGTTGTCCATCTTTTTTGCATCATAAGGATTCCAGCCGGTTGCCCATACTATAGATGCCGCTTTTATATCGAATGTTCTGGCTTTATCATCAAGGTCGATCGCATTATAGGCACATGAGTCCTTACATTTCTGTGCAGTTGGTTTACCGATTATAGACTGATCAAGGACATATCTTTGGGGGAAGGCCATTTCATGTGGCAGATAAGCAGCCTTTCTCCTGTCCATGCCAAAATTGAATTCATTCGGTATTTCGACATCGCATACTTCTGCACATTTCCCGCAGCATGTGCAATTATTATTTACATAACGCGGATTTGTCTTCAGGGTCACATCATAGTTGCCGGCTCCCCCTGATATCTTTTCTACCTCTGTGAGGGTGAACCATTTTATATTTTTATTATTCTTTATCCTCTGGAAATTGATCTCAAGGCCGCAGGTCGGGGGGCACAATTTCGGGAAGTATTTGTTAAGCTGGGCTACTCTTCCACCCAGATAAGGGTTTTTCTCAACTATAAAGACTTCGTATCCCACTTCTGCTGCTTCAAGCGCTGTGGTGATACCGCTGATTCCTCCCCCTACAACTAAAATTGTTCCGGATACTGGGGCCCCGGTTTTTTCATCCGCCATGTTATTCCTCCATTATTACTTCGGGTTAACTAACATTACATTAATGTTCAATCTTAAATGCCAAAGATGTTTCAGTCTTTATTATCTGCCTGTCGACTGAGCAAAAAACTCTATCTTTAATCTAAAATTCTTTGCTGAATCCACAATCTCTTTCTTGATCTATATTGTGCCCGGGGCTTTTGAGCCCCGGGCACAATACGATTCGAATAAACTTCTTATGTTTGGATTAGTCAGGTATTATCTGGATATAATCCTTCTTAAATACCGACCATTCCTTCTTGTCAGGATCGAACTTGGAGTTCACAAAGCACTTCCAGTTCTTCTCATCAACAAGGTCAAAGTCTGACCTGTAGTAGAAGCCAGGATACCTGGACTCTTCCCTGAACAGGATATGCCTGAGATGAGATTCGACTGTGCCGAGCCTGTGATAGTTCTCCCATGCCCTGAGCAGTTCGTGCAGGTCGCCTGCAGCCATCTTCTCGGAATCTTCCCTGAGCATGCCAAGGAGATGGAATGCCTGAGTCAACATCGCTTTGCTTGTAACATAGGATGTGGCTATCCCTGCACCGTACTCGTCAGTAATCTTCATGAGTCTCTTCTGGAAACCGTTCGGTTTGATGTAGTTCGGGTTGATATCGGTAGCTGTTGTTTTCTGATAGTGCTCCATGAAGGTCTTGACAGGCTTGTAGACGATGTCGGCAAGTTCTTTTGGAGCCTGTTTGAGCGTCGGCTTGAAGTCCTTGTTGTCTTTGACAAACCTGGACATTGATTTTGCAACCATTCTGCCCTCAGCATGCGAGCCTGAGGAGAACTTATGGCCTGATGCGCCTGTGCCGTCGCCTGCGGTGAAGAGGCCGTTGACCGTTGTCATGCCCTTGTAATTTTTGCCCTTGTAAGGGATCTTATATGCTTCAGGCGTCCAGTCTTCATTCGGGCCTGCGACCCAGATACCGCAGCAGCCTGAGTGCGAGCCTAAGAGATAAGGCTCTGTAGGCATGATCTCGGAACCTACTTTTTCAGGCTCGATGTTCGAACCAGCCCATAGACCTGCCTGTCCTACTGACATGTCAAGGAAGTCTTCCCATGCCTCGGCTATGAGGTGTTTGAATTCCTTTGGTGTCATGTTGGCTGCAAGATTCTTTATTGCAGTTGGTGTATCCATATAAATAGGGCCTCTGCCTTCCCTCATCTCTTTGAGCATAAGGTGGTTTCTCAGGCAAGATGCAGGCACCTTTGCCAAACCATATGGCGGATACTGTTTGAGCATCTCGGCGTTTGTTGCCATGTAATTTTCGCCGAGTGTGTTGGTAGCCTTTGCCTTGAAGAGAAGGAACCACGCTCCGACAGGACCGTAACCGTCTTTAAACCTTGCAGGCACGAACCTGTTTTCCATCATGGTCATCTCAGCGCCGACTTCCTGGCAGAGTGTATAGGTTGAGCCTGCATTCCATACTGGATACCAGCATCTGCCCATTCCTTCACC
Organism: Nitrospirota bacterium; assembly: GCA_021813425.1. Classification (GTDB taxonomy): domain Bacteria; phylum Nitrospirota; class Thermodesulfovibrionia; order Thermodesulfovibrionales; family UBA6898; genus JAKAKQ01. The sequence goes on along the minus strand of JAKAKQ010000339.1, from coordinate 8,678 downwards.
GGTTGATCTCGGCCTGAAAACGTTAACCGCTCCGCCGCATGCAACAACCATCGCATTGGTCTTGATAACATATACTTTATTTTCTCTTACGCTAAAGCCGACTGCGCCTGCGATCCTGTTCGGCTCATTCTTGTCAAGGACGAGCTTTACGATGAAGCATCTTTCGATAATATTGTCCGAACCCAGTGCGGCCTTTGCAGCCTCTGCAACTATCCTCTTATATGACTCGCCGTTGATCATTATCTGCCAGCGGCCTGAACGGACCGGCTTTGCCCCGGTCTTAAGTGGAGCAGCGCCCTGCGCGCCGTCAACGGTCTTTCCGTCTTCAAGGGTCTTCCAGATCGGGAGGCCCCATTCTTCAAAGAGGTAGACTGATCTGTCAACGTGTCTTCCGCAGTCAAAGATCAGGTCTTCCCTGACGATTCCCATAAGGTCGTTTCTTATCATCCTTACATAATCATCAGCTGTATTTTCACCGAGGTATGTATTGATAGCAGAAAGGCCCTGTGCAACTGCGCCGCTTCTTTCGAGAGCTGCCTTATCGCAAAGCAGGATCTTTGTGCCTTCAGGCGCCCATTTCTTTATTTCATATGCGGTCCCGCATGCAGCCATACCGCCGCCGACGATAAGGATATCTGTTTCAAGCTCGGCTATAGCAGGATCTAACGTTGCCGGTAATTCTCCAATTGGCTTGTTTGGTAATGCCATATTTATATTCCTCCTGTTTTATTTTTTGAATTCAATTATTTGCCTACTATTGCGATCGGCCTTTTAAGCGTTACATTGTCCACTTCTTCATCGGTCAGTTTCTCGTCATCAAGGTTCTTACCTTTTAAATCGTTCTTCGGGTTGATCGAACCTTCAGCCGTTGTCCTTATAGGGAATTTGAACCTCAGTATGTTCTTGTTCCTGAACTCGATTGTCCACATAATTGAGTCGGAGCTCATCATCGGAGCAACACTGCCGCCGAGAGGAACGATGTCAGAGTATGCCCTGACTCCTATCGCACCCTGAGGGCAGATCTTTACGCAGGAAAAGCATTCCCAGCACTGGTCAGGCTCCTGATTATAAGCCTTCATTGTCTCAACGTTTAAAACCATTAAGTCGCTCGGGCAGATGTACATGCAGGCAGTCTTCTCACCGCCTTTGCAGCCGTCGCATTTTGCGGTATCTACATAACTTGGCATATTTAAACCTCCTGTTTGATTTTTAGTAATTTACATTACTATTCACATTACTACAAAAAACTTCTCTGGCTTTTTACTTCTTTACTTCACCCCCTCTCATCTTGAGTAACGTGTGATGGGTAATGAGTGATCAGTTCTTCACCCATTACCCATTACCCATAACCGATAACTGTTCTTATGCGCCTTCTGAATATTTATGAACCTTTATCTCAACCTTTTCTGTCAGGCCTTCATAGTATTTTCTCAGGATTGTCAGGACTTCTGCACGACTAAAGTGATCAGGCACTTCCTCGTTTTCAGAGAGCATTTTTCTTAATTTTGTACCGCTAAGGAGAAGCCTGTCTTCTTTGCCGTGCGGGCATGTTCTCATTGAAGCCATTCCATCACACTTCATGCAGTAAAATGTCCAGTCTATCTTTAGTGGTTTTGTCTCAAGAGCATCTTTCGGTATTTCATCGAATATCTTCTGGGCATCGAATGGGCCATAGTATTCACCAACGCCTGCGTGGTCACGTCCGATAATCTGGTGGCTGCATCCGTAGTTCTGCCTAAACAGGGCATGCAGTAATGCCTCGCGGGGTCCGGCATATCTCATATCGAGCGGATAACCTGCCTGGATGCTTGTGTCTTTTACAAAATAAAGCTCGGTCAGTTTATTAATAGCATCAACTCTGACCTCTGCAGGTATGTCACCAGGTTTCAATTTCCCAAGGAGCTGGTGAATGAGTACGCCGTCGCAGGTCTCGATCGCGATCTTTGCAAGATACTCATGTGACCTGTGCATCGGGTTTCTGAGCTGCAGGCATGCAACAGTGCTCCAGCCTTTTTCTTCGAACATCCTTCTTGTTTCAGCAGGTCTCATATAGACACCTGCAAACTGTTTTGGGAACATCCCTTCGCTAAGGACCTTAACATTTCCTGCAAGGTTAACTTCTTCCTGTGCCATAACCTTTTGCACACCGGGGTGTTCCATTTCTGTTGTCTTGAAAACCTGCTTGCACTCATGCGCCTTGTCTATCTTGTATTTATCTTTAACCTTCATTGTGGCCATAAGCTCGCCGGACTCTTCATCTATTAAGGCGATCTCCTGGTTCTTTTTTATGCTGTTTTCCTGTCCCTCTGAGGTAGAAACTGTTACAGGGATCGGCCAGAAGATGCCGTCAGCCATTTTGAAGTTATCACAGACGCCTTTCCAGTCATCATATCCCATAAAGCCCTTAAGCGGGGTAAAACCGCCTATTCCCATCATTATCAGGTCGCCGGCTTCCCTCGATGTAACCCTGACCTCTGTAAGGGTCTTGGCTTTTTTCTTTTCTTCCTTCAGTTCTTCTCCTGTCAACAACAGAGGCATTAATTTCTTCTGTTTTCCATGCGGATTTACTAGTGCCATTTTTCCTCCTTTAAGTTTTTAGATTAATCGAAAATCGGTCATTATCCTAATAAAGCGCAAACCTTGTTGAATATTTCATCTATATTGCCCATGCCTGCTACGGATTTCAATATCCCTTTCTTCTTGTAATAATCCATCAGAGGGGCAGTCTGTGCCTCATAAACATCCAATCTTTTTTTAATGGTTGCCTCTTTATCATCATCTCTCTGAAAAAGTTCACCGCCACATTTGTCACACACATTTTCTTTTGCAGATTTCGAAAAATAGACATTATACATCTGCTGGCAGTTCTTGCAAGTCCTTCTGCCTGTAAGTCTCTTTAAAAGGATATCCATGTCAACATCAACACTTAGAGCAACTGTCAGGGGTGCTCCTATCTTGGTGAGGATACCGTCAAGCGCTTCTGCCTGGGCGGTATTTCTTGGGAATCCATCGAGTATGTATCCTTTTTTACAATCATCCTGCTTTAATCTTTCCTCAACAAGCCCTAATACGATCTTGTCAGAAACAAGCTCTCCTTTGTCCATAACCGCCTTTGCCTCTTTACCGAGCGGTGTACCATCAGCAACAGCTTTTCTTAAAATATCCCCTGTTGAGATCTGTGGTATTGAATATTTTTCAATAAGTTTCTTTGCCTGTGTGCCTTTTCCGGCGCCAGGCGCACCAAGTAATACTAATCTCATAAAACCTCCTAATCTTTAGTCTAAAAAAACCCCCTATATTGTGATAAATCAAAAACAGCGTGATTTTAAAAGTAAAAATAAAAATAAATTATAGTAGCAATAAATTTTTAAAGCCTAATAAATATATGCTCCATATTTTTTTGTGTCAAATTCATATTTTTGATAAACAGATAAAAATTACTTATTAATCCAATTTTTAATTTATATGGTCATTAAAAATGAATGGAAAATATATCTAATACTTTAAAAACAAGTTCTTTCGTAAATATTTGTACATTTTTTTCATTGCCCTCCCCCTATGGCTTAAAGAGTCCTTTTCATCGTCTGTCATCTCAGCAAAGGTTCTGTTATGGCCGGCTGGATAAAAAACAGGATCATAGCCAAACCCATTGAATCCTTTAGGCTTTTCCCCGATTAACCCTGTCACGTACCCTGTGAAGGTTTTATAACTTCCATCAGGCAAGGAAAAGACGATACAACAAACAAATCTTGCCTTTCTGTCATTATTTTTCAGGTTTTTCATTTCGGACAGCAGTTTTTTGACATTTTTTTGATCATCGGCATTTGCACCTGCGTACCGGGCAGAAAAAACACCCGGTGCTCCACCCAGCGCCCTGACCTCCAGCCCAGAATCATCTGCGATTGCCGCACAGCCTGTATGTCCCGACACGGCTAAAGCCTTCTTAATGGCATTTGCCCTGAAAGTTTTACCGTCTTCTTTCACGTCAGGGCAATCCGGAAATGAATCGAGACCAAGAAACCGGATATGAAAACCATAAAACATCCTTTTGATCTCCTCAACCTTTTTTTTATTAGTCGTTGCAAGAACTATAGTCATAAAGAAGCCAGCACCTCCTTAATATTCACTTTCGAAATCCCATTCTAAATATTTATTGACCATTTTTCTGTTCTGGATCCTTTTCTGAATTAGTAATTTATTTTTATTAATCAATAAGTTTTTAATGCTTCATCCATCCTTGCGATCTAATTTTACTAATTTATTTTGCTTTGTTCAGTTAGAACCCATTTAGGTGTTCTATCCGTCCCTATGTTTTTTATAAGATTTAGCTTCTTTCGCATTAGTTCAGACAGCAATCTGTTAATTTTATGCATTTTTTGCTCTGAACTAAGAATGTCTGGAAGCTTGTTCATCAACAATTCATTGATGTCCTTTCTACTGGCGTAATCATATTGCCTTAGATACTCCATTATCAGCTCAATATAGTGATTATCATCCAGCCCTCTTGTTTTAATGTATCGGGCTTTTTGCCCGGTAACTGCCGCCAGTCTGGCTGATATATAGACGTTGGGATATTTGCCTTCAATCAGTCCCTGCTTTTTCAAAAATAAATTGTTTGCTTTCGGAAGGCGTATATTTTTCTGCACCTTATCGAGCAATATTACCGTGGCAAGATCCAACTCGGTTTTTCCAATCAATAGTCGGGTATATTTTTCATCAAGTATCTTCCCATGAATTCTGACTACAACCCTTTCCGGTGTACTGAAATCAAAATCAGGCATCGGGAAGAAACGATTTTTTTGAGTTAGGAACATCCTCTTTATTCCACTTCCAATGGTATCTATCATATTAAGGGCAACCATAGAGCGTGCAAGAAATGGATTTCGGTAAACCTCCGAAGGGGCATCTTGTCTTATCACCTGCTCAATGCTCCCCGGCATAAAATTGCCTACGTTACTGAAAATCAACTCTTCAGGAGTTTCTACTATGTTAATTCTTCCTTTTAACTTATACTCCTGATGGGCAATGCAGTTGTGTAACGCCTCCCTTATCACCCATGGGTCATATTGTGTTATCTCTTTTGGAAAAAGAGAACCATCCGGCAGGTGGCGAATCGTGATGTTTCTTATTCTGGCGAAGACCTTTTCAATATTGAGGATAAATGGCGGACCGAAATGGGCATAATCCCTTTCTACACCATGCTCATCTTTTAATATCCAGCTTATTTCAGCAACTGATGGAGAGAGAAAATGCACGGATTCTTCCCTGCCGAGAAGTATTACGGTAGCATTAGTTATCCGCCCCTGAATAGCAAGCCGTGCTTTATTAAGAAACGTAATGTCGTCCCATGCATCTATGTCCTGAGCAAGGTGTGAATGCTTTTGCCTGTATTCATCCCTCGCCTTTTTGATGGCTTCAGGACTTAGGTCAGCTATTGTGGCCTTTTGACAAACTTTAGCGGACCAATCTTCATCGGTCTTCTTCCTCCATATTCTTCTTTCTTTTTCAGGATAGTCTTTTAATTTCTTTTTATATGAGCCGACTCTTATAAATGCCTCTCCGCTAAACTTAACTGGTATATTCCGGGCTGCATCAATTTCAAAGATCACTATTGGCAGATTGTCATAACTGAACTCATGTATCCTGAGATCAATACGAGGGTCGAGAAGCCTTATGAGCCAGTTCTCAAGTTCCTCGTTTCGCGTTTTTGCCTGTCTCGGCTTAAAACTTGTTCCCCTTACCTCATGTGTTTCATCCTCAATACCGAAAACGAGATAACCGAACTGCTGATTATGAAGACATGCGCCATTTGCAAGGGCGGAGATGTATTCTCCGATCTCCTGCGGCTCTGCATAATTAAGCTTGAACTCCGCCCACTCAGTTTCTTTATGCAGTGATCTTAACTCATCCAGCAGCCCCCTTAATTCTTGTTCGTCCATAATTATCATAGTTTCTTGAAATATCCAAATTTTTTATCAATCAAAATCTTCCTGTCCAAAAAAAGATTAGACAGCTCACAGGAAACTTCAGGAACAAGAGAACAGCTATGGCAAGCAGCTAAATTTAGTTCTGATACTCCCTGTCCCTCTGATTCCATACAAATCGGATCTGAGGAGCAATCTTTTGCCCGATCAATGGCAAGATGTATGATTTCTCTTAGTCTTTCTAAATTATTACAAAGAGTCGATAAACCTCCCATGTAGCCGGATGTGCCATCAAACGCGGATATCAAAAAACCTTGCATGTTGTAATTTACATATAATCTCTCTGACAGGGAAACAACTGGATACCCGCAAACATACTCCAATCCTCTCATTAAAAGATGAGATAATGTATGAATCAGTATTTTCCTTGGCGTTACAGATTTAGCGATAACTTTATGATAATTCCATGATGAAGATTCTGCATTTTTCTTTACTCCGTTAACTCGCTCAATCACCTGAGGTTGGGCTTCCCACTTTTCCATTTTTTGCTTATCCAAGACAAATAAAATCCCTTCTCCATAACATTCGATACCTGGGAGGAGTCGTGTTTCGAAATTATTTTTAGATATAGATTGCCTTTTTACAGCATAACCATAATCGTTATCGCTTTGTAAAATTGAATCAACATCAATAGGTTCCTGACGGGTAAAAGAAGTTTGAACGACAATTTTTTTTAGCTTATCAATCCTTATGACTTTCTCAAAGCCATATAAAATATTGCTGCAATCAATCTGCCGAAATCTTATTTGATTATCCTCTGGCGGATTATTCTTAAGGAAATAATTATACTCAGCTTCACGGAAAACAACATCTGAAATATATGATGTGTCACCAGTTTCAATATAACTTCTAATTGACTCCTGAGGAAGTTTCTTTGAAATACTAAAAAACTTGATAATATCATTCTTGCTCATTGAGCCGCTATCAAGCATATTGTCAATTTCTACCCGTGTTTCATTGTCCAGTTGGCTTTGCATCTCAGGTATATAGATACTGCTGATCGTGTTGGCATAATAAACGCTGTTGCTTGACTTAACAACGACTTTCATCTTTTTTCCGCAAACTTCATTGTCAAATTGCCCATTGCTCTGTCCATTCCAGTATTTCCTTCCAGTGCAAGGCCGCTCATAATTAAAAATACTACTTAAATTCCGCTTATTACCACATCCCTTAGCCTTACATTCGATGAAAATACCGGATAATTCAGTATTTTCTCTACTGATCGAATACGATAAGTCCTGATTCTCACAACAAGTTCGCGTTAAATCAATACGTGGTCCTTTAGGTATTTGCTCTTCATCGTCAGCGCCTTCCTCATATCCATTGTTATCATCAAATAATATATTCCAGTGGTTCCAAGGCACGTCATCAATATGACCATCAGGGCAAGTCATTACGAATCTGACTTGTTCTAATTTGTTCTCTTTACATTCCGGGGTTGTGCAGACAGGAGGATAAAGTTTATCTGCTTTACCTGACCATCGTCTTTTCCATTTATCTACTTGTGCAAACTTCTTGCACTTTGTGCAATAAAACCATTTCGGAAAATAATTGCTTGTAGGATATATCTGATCAATATAAGTGCTCTGTTCAGTAGGTATCTGAACTATATGCCGCAAATTCTTGAAAATGTTTTTTAGACGGGATAGCAGCCTGTCATCTCTTATGATGTATTTTGAAAGCTTATTTTGAAGGTCTTGATAGCCCCACTTATCAAAAGTCTCTACCATGACAGAGCAATGCTCTGGATCAATTAAAGATCCAACACCTCCATAATTTGAAATAAGCTTACCCCTTCCGTGTTTGAATCTATCTTTTGGCATAATCAATATGGTTTGATTTGGATATCGGTATTCGGCTCAACATTTCTCATAGATTGCATTGCGACAAGAATATCCGAATCATTTTGTTTTTCCTCCATTGGTTTTAATAATGAAACATCTGGATGTCCGTACCAATAATATTTTAAATCCGGCTTCCTATCAATATAAGCTTTCCAGTTGTCAATATAATCATTCGTTTTGGTAATTAAACGAACCTTATCATCAGCAGATAAGAATGGATGTTGTTCAAACAGTTGCTTAAAACTTTCTTTAAGTCTTGTCCTTGTCTCACTATCTGCTAAAGCTGAAGCAGCATTATTTGCGGCAAAGCCCAATTTATGTCGGCAAAATGCAATTAATGAGGTAAATAGCATTTTATCTAGACCGCTTTCTGCAAAGGGTGTTACACTTAATGGCGCGACTTGCTTGTAAAATGTTTTATGGAATTGAACAAAATCTTCAAAGAAAGAAAGGTCACGTGTATTGTTGGGATCGAAGAGTGTAATAACCATTCCTTCATTTACTCTGGCTACCCTACTGCTTGCCTGAATGTATTCTGCGGTATTAGGCGGCATACCGTTAATAATCATAATTCCTAATCTGCCGATATCCAGACCAACCGAAATCATATTTGTTGCAAGAACAAGTTCATAGGCCTTATGGTTTCTGATATCACCATTGAATTCAATTGTCAGATTATCAAGATTTCGTTTTATTCTTTCATTAGGAATACGGCTTGTAAGCTCAAGGGTGCGCCAACTTAATTTATAGTAATTATGAGCCTTTACATCATCATTTTTAAAAAGCCTTTGTTGTAGCTGTTGAATTACCGGTTTTAGTTCGGAAGTTATCTTATTAGAAAATCTTCCAA
>JAKAKQ010000109.1 GCA_021813425.1 Nitrospirota bacterium | reverse complement strand
GGAATTCCATATGGAGGAGAACGTTTGATGATTTTTGTCTGTTTGGCATATGGCGAGCCCGATTTCAGCATATGATCATATACGATACTCTCGACCGCAGCCCCGTCAACGATTTTTTTGGCGACCATCTCAACGGATTTGTTGTGGCTGTAACTGAAGAGAAATCTTTTGAAATAATTTTCCGGGGTAAATCCCATTGTCTTCAAAAGGTATGTCGGATAGAGCTTGCCGGTATTGGACTTCGGGTCAGTAAAGGCAAATACTTTCCCCTTCAGTTCCGGGAAGGATTTCATCGGACTGTCAGCATGTACGATTATGTAAGAATGATAGATGGGTCTCCCGTTTACGCTTGGAGCCACAAGAAGCTCAACTCCGAATTTCTCTCTGTCCTTCACATAGGGAGCGGAGCAGATGAACGCAACCTTTACTTCTCCTTTTTCGAGCAGGAAGTCCATCTCATCGTACGTCCTCCTGTGGACCATCTGCACAGGTTGCCCGATCTGCTCCCCGATATAATCGATAACATCCTGGTAATACTTGACCGCATCGACAGGGGTTATCATAGAGGCAACGCCGATCTTGATCGGCTGTTTTGAGGGCAGTTCGGACGAATATGCCGTATTCAGCCACGGTGTAAAACCATATATCACAGCGAGAAAGATAAAAATCAAGGTCACGATAAACATGGTTATCGAGCGGCAGTTCATTATTTATTATATGTATACAGTAAGGATTTCCCGCAAGGGTGTCATGACTCCTTGCTTACTCCGGGCAGAACAAGACACTGCGCTTCCACTTGACTTTCATATAAATTTTAGTTTATATATAACTATTACAGTCTGTTTCGGGAGGCACGCTTTGTTAAAGAATTTTGTTTCATATATAACATATAACATCATAAATCTCGACAGCGGCTCACGGCTTGCGGACGCCATGAATTTCTTTATCTACGACACGATCAAGATATTCTTCCTGCTTTCCATTATTATATTTGCCATCTCTGTAATCAGGAGCTATTTCCCGCCTGAAAAAACCAAACGCATCTTGTCACATAAAAAAGAGTTTATAGGTAATATACTTGCTGCCTTGCTGGGCATTGTTACGCCCTTTTGTTCCTGCTCTGCTGTTCCCCTGTTCATAGGCTTTGTGGAAGCCGGAGTGCCGCTTGGAGTAACTTTCTCTTTCTTAATCTCCTCGCCGATGGTCAATGAGGTTGCTGTTGTTCTTCTCTGGGGGCTTTTCGGTTGGAAGGTGGCTGCTATCTATGCAGGCACAGGCCTGCTCGTGGCTATTTCAGGAGGGTTTATTATCGGGCGTTTGAAACTCGAAAGATGGATTGAGGAATATGTATATAAGATACATATGGGACAGGAACAGGAAATCATAAAGCAAGACTTTGGAGACAGGCTGCAATATGCAAAATGGAATACCTTAGACATACTGAAAAAGGTATGGCTTTTTATTATACTCGCTATTGGTATCGGAGGTTTTATACACGGTTATGTGCCTGAGGACTTTTTATCTCATTATGCGGGCAGGGGAAACCCTTTTGCCGTGCCGGTTGCAGTATTGATCGGCGTGCCGCTTTATTCAAATGCTGCGGGTGTGATTCCGATTGTCTATGCCCTGATGGAGAAAGGCATGAGCATGGGTACTGTGCTTGCCTTCATGATGGCTGTGACAGCCCTGTCGCTGCCTGAAATGATAATTCTCAGGAAGGTGTTGAAGGTTGAGCTTCTGGCTGTATTCGTTGGAATTATGACAGTAACAATCATAGCCGTCGGTTATCTGTTCAATGCAATTTTATAGTACTGCAGCGGCATTTATTGACGAAGACGATTTTATTTCTGTAAGGTGTCAGGATTCCCCCTTAGCAAAGGGGGCGCAGGGGGTTGTAACAAAAAGCAAAGGAACATCCCCCTTAATCCCCCTTTGCTAAGGGGGAATTAAATACAAAGAAGTCGCTTTGGCAATAGGAGGATTCGATTATGGATATCAAGGTATTGGGTCCGGGATGTGCAAATTGTGAAAAGATGAAGGGACTGGCTGAAAGGGCGGTAAAAGAACTTGGCCTTGAGGCGAAAATCGAGAAGATTTCCGATATTCAGGAGATCATGAAATATACCATGTCTACTCCGGGACTTGTGGTCAACGGCAGGCTCAAACATTCGGGGAAGCCTCTCCCGACACTGGAAAAAGTGAAACAACTCATAAGAGAAGAGGCTTAAGCTTATGGAGAACCTGCTGATTATTTTTAAGGCGCTCTCTGATGAGACACGGCTCAGGATAATAAAGCTTCTTGAACGTGGTGAATTATGTGTATGCGATATAGTGGCTGCGCTTGATATGAGCCAGCCGAAGGTCTCATTTCATTTGAATGTCTTAAAAGAGGCCGGCCTTATCAGGGACAGGAAACAGGGCAAATGGATACATTACCGCATTAACGATTCAGAAATGTTCAGGAGGTTCCTGTTATTGTCTGTCATGGAAAAGACCCCGGAAGATGACTTACGGAAAGATAACAGGAGACTCGGCAATTTCCTTAAGAACAAGAAAAAAAAGGCAGGGGTTATCAGTATCGAGGATAAAAGCAAATGCTGCGGGAGGTGAAATATGCTTAAAGTGATGTTTTTGTGCACCGGAAACTCATGCAGAAGCCAGATGGCTGAAGGGTTCGCAAGGGAACTGGGCAAGGACCTGATAGAACCTTACAGCGCGGGACTAATGGCCGCGGGCGTTCATCCGAGGGCAATAGCCGTTATGAAAGAGTCAGGTTTAGATATCTCAGGCCAGAGATCAAAAGAAATCGATGCGGATCTCTTAAGGACAATGGATATTGTGATTACGTTATGCGGGAATGCGGAAGAGTCATGCCCCTGGACGCCTCCTGAGATAAAACGTATCCACTGGCCTATTAAGGACCCTGTCGGCACTATTGGGACAGAAGAGGAGATCATGCATGAATTCAGGAAGGCCCGGGATGAGATAAAGGAGAGGATAGTCAAATTTATTGAGGAGGGTAAAGATG
>JAKAKQ010000319.1 GCA_021813425.1 Nitrospirota bacterium | reverse complement strand
CTGTATGCGGGTTTCATCCAGAACTCCTCAAAGGCTTTTGATAAAACACTAATCCCACTTAATGACTTTACCCAGTATGTAGCATACCATCCAGAGACAATAAGCCTTGCAGGAAAACCATTAAGCATGGTAAGAGGCTCACCATTCATCTCGTATGCGACAATAATGTCTTCTTCCATTGCCTTATCAACAGGTAGGCTCTTTATAAAATCTGGGACGGTTGGCAGGGTTCCTGTATCAAGCCCGTTGAAAGAAACATCCACAGAGCCTGATTTAATTCCTGCCGTATTAATGATATCCTTAAGGCGTGAGCCGCTCCATGTAACATTCCCCATGGCACCATTGCCCCATTGTCCACCGGGCACCCTTGGTTCAAAGAGGCTTCTGCCATTACCAGAACACTGTATGACCGCTGTATAGGTTACTTTATCAAACTTTTTCAGGTCATCTATCGATAACTGAAGCTCCTTTTCGGTATTGCCGCCCACTTTGAGTTTCCAAAGATTTAAATCAACAGAAGTGGGGATAGGGGCTATATGCCATCTAACGAAAAGTGCATCGTTTGGTGTAATGAGTTCCTTGAAATAATGGATAGGTGTCTCCAGATTAGGCGGTCTTGAGGTAAGGAGTATCAAATCCGTCTTTTCAGGAAATCTCACAAGTCTTCTTTCATCGGATGCAAACAAAGTAGATAAACACGGGCTTGCCCGTGGGTATCTACAATTTTTTTAAGCAATACCTTCATCGTAGAAATATTGAAGATATTAAGCACCTGCTTCATTTTAGCTTTTCACATTTTTCCCTCTTTGACAAGCGGCATCAAATTCTGAAGGCTTTAATGACTCGATATGGCTTCCGTCAATTTTCGCGTTAAAAAAACTATTCTCATTTCAGTTTTCATATCTATATCTAACAGAAAATATATGATATTCTTATGAATAAATTCTGGAGACTTTGTGAAGAATAAATCTAAGATTTGAATAAAATTTATACGTTAAATTATAATGGAACATGTCTAAAGAATTCGAAGAATTTAAAAGATCCATCGGTGAAAATAATTCAAGAGAATCCGTTGTAAGGAAAAAACATCAATGTCCCCACTGCAGCGAACCCCTCTCTGAAGCTTATATCGATCAAAATCCATTTCCTGAAATTCCCTGTCCGTCCTGCGGTTCTCTTATCGAAATCAATTCTTTAAAGGAAAGCCCCGTCAAGTCAAAAAATGAGCGAGCAGATATAAGATGCAATGTTTCACTTAAGGTAACTTACCAGAGTTTCAACAGATTCATTATGGAATACACCAAAAATGTCAGCCGGGGTGGTATGTTCTTAAAGACCAAAACACAGCATAAGCTCGGGACAAAAGTGGAATTATTTCTCCATGTCCCGGGTTTTAATGAACCGATAAAAATCACAGGTGAAGTCGTTCATGCACATTTCCTTAACGTCAAAGACGAAGAAGCGGGCATAGGCATTAAATTCCTGGATATAAATGAGACAAGCAGGCATATCCTGATAAATTTCGTAAGATCATTGGAAGATTGCAGATGAAATTATTCTCCTTTGCTTGTAATTGTATAACAGGGGCTTTAAAAATTTAATAATCGTCTTCATATTCTTGACTAACATCAGACTATTCTGTTACTCTATTTAAATTCAAAACAGGAGTTGTTATGGCTAAGATTAAAAGCAAGAAAACAGCAACAAAGCTGAAATCCAAACAGGTCAAATCTCCTTCCTCGAAAGGAGTTAAGACTTCTGCTAAAAAGAAAACTGTTAGGACAAAATCTGCTGTTAAACCCTTAAAACAGAAAAAGACTCTTGCCGTTATTACAAAAACGACTAAGACCAAAATCAAGACAAAAGAAAATCCCAAAACAGACAAAAAGAAAATAAATCCACTTAGAGAGAATAAAATTCAGGAGATCAGGGCTTCGCTGCTGAAACAGAGAAGCTCCCTTTTGAACGAAGCTGAAGTGGCTCTGAACGAACTCCCCGGACAGACTGTTTTCCCCGACCTTGGTGATCAGGCCTCAGCCGAGACAGACAGAAACTTTATGCTGCGTTTAAGGGGAAGAGAACAGCGCCTCCTGAAAAAAATTGACGAGGCACTTGACCGCATAGAAAACGATATCTTTGGCATATGTGAAGACTGCGGGGAGGAGATCGACATCAAGAGACTCGAGGCAAGACCTGTTACAACAATGTGCATAGATTGCAAGACAGTCCAGGAAGAAGAAGAAAAACTCAGGGAATCATAGTAAAGCTATCAGCCATCGGCTGAGAGCTTTACTGTCAGGATATTTTAAATGCCTTTGTCCTGAGATTTTTCTCTATAATATACTTCACATGCTCGTCTATTAATATTGAAAGCTCCGAGACAAGGACTTCTGCCGGTCTTATCCGCTTGAGGTTTGCCTGATCCCAGTTGAGCAGGCTCGAATAAAGATTTATAACCCCTTTGGAAATTCTGAAAGACGATTCATCTCCTATTGAACATCCCTCACACATAACGGTGCCATGAGAAATATAGAAGGCATCCCCGTCCTTTCCGCACCTTCCACAGCCTTTAAGCTTCGGCAGGTATCCTACGGTCTCGAGGAGTTTTAACTTATAGTATATTATCAGCAATCCGGCGCTGCAGTCGGTTTCAACGGCATGCAATGTATCCATCAGCAGTGAATAGACCCTTTTGCTTATATCTCTCTCAGGCACAAAATTCAATGTTAATTCTATCAACTCCGATACCTTCAGGAAACATTTCAAGGTGCTTCTTATTTTATGAAAAGGATGTATGATATCCGACTGGGTCAGACGCGGCAGCGCAGCATCTTCTTTGCCCCAGAAAGAGATCCTTGAATACGTGAGAGGTTCAAGGCTGCTTCCAAACCTGCTCTTGATTTTTCGCGGGCTTTTTGCGAATGTCTTTAAAATTCCATAGTCTTTTGTAAGGTATGTTACGATCAGGTCGGCTTCGCCAAAAGGATGGGTCTTTAATACAATGCCTTCGGTTCTCTGAAGCATTACATAATGTTACCGAAATCTTCGGGCTTGAGATTCTTAAGCCATTCATCAAGCTCATCTGCTGTTCTCGTGCCCAGGATGTTCTCATCAACGAAAATCGATGCCTGCGCCCTCAATGCAACAGCAACGGCATCGCTGGGTCTCGAATCGATCAATGTTTCCTTTTTGCCGTCACTGAGATAGATAAGGGCATAATATGTGTTGTCGATTATCTCGGTAACCACAATCCGTGTTATCTTGACCTTCAGCCCGTCAGTGATATTCTTTACCAGGTCGTGCGTCAGAGGCCTTGGTGTCGCAACCTTGCCGAGGGCCAGCGCTATTGAATCGGCTTCAGGTTTTCCGATCCAGATCGGCAATGTGCCGGCGCCGTCTATCTCCTTCAGCAAAAGTATATACATATTGCTTCTCGGGTCAAAAAGCAGGCCTTCGACTCTCATCTCGACTAACATTTAAACATACCTCAATTCAGTTAATATTTTTTTGTTATCACGCCATCCCCTCCTGACCTTAACCCATAACTGAAGAAAGACTTTTGTGCCAAGCAGCTTCTCTATATCCTGACGCGATGCGGTGCCAACGACTTTCAGCATTTTACCCTTTTTGCCTATTATTATACCTTTTTGTCCCTCTCTTTCAACATAAATATTTGCACTGATCAAAACGGCACCCTCTTTCCTTTCAGTCCAGTCGACAACTTCTACGGCCACAGAATACGGTATCTCGTCGGATGTCTTCTCCATAATCTTTTCTCTTATTATCTCTGCGACCATAAATCTCTCTATCTGGTCCGTGACCAATTCATCCGGATAATACTTTGGACCTTCCGGAAGGTATTTCAGGATGTTTTCCTGGAGTATGTCCAACCCGTCCTGCTTGAGCGCAGATAGTGGAATAATCTCTTTAAATGCGAATAACTTTTTATAATCGTCAATTATTGAAAGCAGTTCTGTTTTTTTAATCTTATCAATCTTGTTGATTGCGAGCATTACAGGTCTGTCCAGGGCTTTAAGAGATTCAATAATTTCTCTGTCCCGGTCCTTTGACCTGCCGGGTTCTGTCACGAAGATCACCATGTCTATTTCTTTCAGCGCCTCTTTAACTGCCCTGACCATTGTCTCTCCAAGCATATGCCTTGGTTTGTGAATACCAGGGGTATCTATAAAAATAATCTGGGCGTTGTCATACGTTTTGATCCCGAGAATCCTGTTCCTCGTTGTCTGAGACTTATCTGATACAATAGCGATTTTCTGGCCGAGGAGGGCATTCAGGATCGTGGATTTTCCGACATTAGGCCTGCCGATTAGAGAAACATAACCTGAACGAAAAGACTCTGTCACCTGTTTTAGATTTCCAGTCTGCCTACCGCTTCCTTTATCCTTTCAACTCCCCTTTTGATATCATTCATGGAAGTTGCATAAGAAAGCCTTATATAATTGTCATCACCGAACGCCTCTCCATGGACAAGGGCTACCTTTGCCTCTTCAAGAAGGTAGATAGCCAGGTCAGAGGAGGATGATATGGCCTTAACCATGAACTTTCTTCCATATATTTTCGAGGTATTCGGGAATGCATAAAAAGCGCCTGTAGGCATAATGCAGCTCATCCCATCGATGGAATTGAGTCCGGCAACGAGATAGCGTCTCCTTTTATCGAATTCCTCGAGCATCATTCCGATAAAATCCTGAGGGCCTGTCAATGCCTCTATTGCGGCCTTCTGTGAAATAGAGGCGGGATTTGAGGTTGACTGGCTCTGTATGTTTGTCATGGCCCTGATTATATCGGCAGGACCAGCAGCATAACCTATCCTCCATCCTGTCATCGCATGAGATTTCGACAGCCCGTTTACAACGATAGTCTTTGCCTGCATCTCTTTGCTTAAGGATGCGATGCTTACATGTTCGAACCTGTCATATACGAGTTTTTCATAAATCTCGTCAGAGACAACATAGAAATTATGCTTTAATGCAATCTCCGCAATGTTCTCTATCGCCTTTTTGTCATATGTCAGCCCTGTAGGATTGGACGGTGAATTGAGGATCAGCGCCTTTGTCTTTTTTGTCACATATTTCTCAAGCGCCTCAGGCTTCAGCATAAATGAATCAGCCTCATATGTCTTTACAAACACAGGGGTCGCGTCATTTAGCAAGACCTGATCGGGATAAGACACCCAGTAAGGGGAAGGTATGATGACTTCGTCTCCGGGGCCGTATAAGGCCTGGGCAATATTATAAAGGGAGTGCTTTGCGCCAACCGACACTATTATCTCTTCTCTTTTATATGAGAGGCCGTTGTCCTTGTTCAGTTTATCGATTATCGCATCCTTTAAGGCGTCTATGCCTCCCACAGCAGTATATTTTGTGAACCCGTCTTTCATAGCTTTAATCGCAGCTTCCTTAATATTGTCGGGTGTATCAAAATCCGGTTCGCCGACACCAAAGCTTATTACATCAATCCCCGATGCCTTCATGGCCTTTGCCTTTGAATCAATAGCAAGTGTAGGCGACGGTTTGATCTTCTTAACTCTTTCTGAAAGCATAGACGATTCTCTCCTTGATTTTTTGCATATTTTAAAACATTCGGCAGTTTAAATAAAGGGGAAGTGTATGGATCACCCGTAGAAATCCCTTTATAGGGTATTTGGTGAAGTCATCTTCCCCGAGACTTGTCCTTAATGGTAAACTTACACTCATTTGGTATCGTTTTTTCTATGAGGCAACAAATATTATTTCATGTCAATTTTTATGTGAGGCAACAGGTATGTTTCTTGTAACTATGCGCTATAAAGAAAACGGGATATTATCGGATATGAATTATTGTGGTAGGGCATGCTTGATCGTGGAATCCAGAGAAAAAGATTGGATTATCCGGTCAAGCCGGATAATGACAACCATTGGAACAGAGATCGCTATGAATTATCCGGGCTAAAAAAACTTTCACTCACTCTTCATTTCCGCCTGCCCGCTGATTACCTCTTCCTCTTCATCCAATTTATCTTCTTTCCTTTTTTTCTCAATATCTTTTAATTTCTTCTTAATCCCTTTTATCCTGCTCTGAAATTCCTTTGTGAGCTCGTCTGCCTCTTCATGGTTTGCGACAACATGGGGTGTTACCATAAGAATCAGTTCTTTGCGGTCGTTGGTATCTTCAGTAGTCCCAAAAAGTAGACCTAATATTGGTATTTTACTGAGTAAAGGTATACCTGATCGGGTCGTCGATGTTGTTTCAGTGATAATACCCCCGATAACAAGTGTATGGCCATCCTGCACAATTGCTGTGGTGGTCGCCTTCCTTGTCTTAAATCCGCTATATTTCTGATCTCCTATAAAGACCTGGTCTCCTATCTGACTTACCTCCTGAGTTAACTTAAGTGTCACCTGTTTCTTTTCATTGATATGAGGTGTCACTGTTAAAATTGTACCAACTGACTTAAACTGGACAGACGATGTTGTGTTCACGACGCTACCTGCACCTGCAGTCGGCACGGTTATCGAAGTCGGCACTGGCACTTCATCACCAATCTCTATCTTTGCCTCCTTGTTATCGAGCGCAAGTATATGGGGGCTTGCGAGCACATTGACATTGCCAGTTTTCGCTACAGCAGAAATCAGCATCTGAAAATTCACGGGATCGATAATATTTGCAAAGGCGCCGGAAGGAAGATTCGTTACAACGTTACTTGAACCGGTAGTAGTAGCAGTGGTACCAGTGGTGCCGGTAGTACCTGTTGTAGCAGTAGTACTGGTAGGAAAAGTGAAACCTCCTGCTGTAAAACCGCTGACGATATTCCTGGGCGGGGTATTTAAAAGCCATTCTATACCGAACTTCATTGTATCATTCAGGGAAATCTCCGCGATCAGCACTTCTATCAAAACCTGTTTAGGTTGTACGTCCAGCTTCTTAATGGTCTCGAGGAGTGCGATATATCCGCGGGGGGTAGTCTTCACTATCAGGGCGTTTATATCATCATATGCCTCGATGACGATCTCGCCCTCTATATCTCCGGGCAGTCCTTCAGTAACGGTTGCGCCTGTTGCAGCGGGCCTTGTCGGTGTCCTTGGAGCAGTAGTCGGTGGTTGAGTGGTCGGTGTTGTTGGGGCAACAGACCTGACCGGCGCTGCAGCTGCAGCGCCTTTCTTTGCTGCGTAGATATTCTTAAGCATCTCTGCAAGCTTCTTTGCCTCTCCGTTTTCGACATTATATACGAATGTCCTTATGGAATCCCTTTCTGTAGCAGGTATATCAATCGCCTCGAGCATCTTTAAAAGCTTTAAAATTCCTGCCGGAAGGGCCGTAACGATCAGCATATTCGATGGCTCGTATACAATTATATCAGTGCCCCTCGGCATGAGGTTCCTCACAATATTAGCAATATCATTCGCCTTCACATACTCAAGCGGGATCTCCTGAGTTACAAAGCTTGAGTCCTTTGGCACTACGGGTTTCTTCCCGGTCTCAATAGATACAGGCTGCTGTTTTGCCGTATCTATAGGCACGATCCTGTAAAAGCTCCCGTCCTTTACAGCTGTGAAACCGTTGAACTCGAGCACTGTCTGGAATGTCGAAAATAACTCACTTAATGGTATCTTATTATGAGATTGTATCGTTATCTTCCCGCTTACACCCGGAGCAAGTATATAGTTTATCTTCAGCATCTCACCTATTGTTGAGATTACCGTATCGAGGTCTGCGTTCTCAAAATTAAGCATTATATACTGCTCTTCAGTCTTTTTCTCAACCGCAGGCTTTTCAGCCTTTTTCTCTTCCCCGACATCTGCCCTGGGTTTAATTTCAGGAAGCTTCAGTTCCTCGACCGGAGGCTGGACGGCAACAGGCTCTTCCGATTTCACTTCCTGTCTCTCTGCACAGGAACCGACGAACAAAAGAACCAGAGCAAATGCAAGCAGTCTATAAATCATTTAGCAGTCCTCGGTTTATCAATCGTCCTTACCTTTTCTATATTAAGATTAATATTTTCAGCGTTCCATTTTAACATAACTTTCCTCTCGGATATATCAATTACTTCAATGTCTTCTATTTTATCACCTTTTCTCATAGGCGCTGCCTTTGCCTTGTTTATCTCTATGTAAGCCACAAGATCGCCGAAGCTGTCAAGCACAATGCCTTTGAGCACCAGTTCGGGTCTCTTGGGGGGTTCAACAGGAACCGAACTGACAGGTTTGGGCTCGATATAGGATCTGTAAGGACTGAAAAGGTTTTTCTCGTATATGTCTTTGGACCACGAGGGAGTAAATTCTGATAAAAGAGCTGTACCGGAATCTTTTGGTTCGAACTCTTTTGCTTTCATTGCAGACAACGGATTATAGCTTAGGGCCCTAAAATAGAAATCCCATGATATATATACAAACAGTGAAACAACTATCACCATCATAAAAACCTTCCTGATCATGTTTTCATCAACCCTGATACCTGTATTTTGAACTTCAGATCCCTGGGATTCTGCAGATTGGTTATATTCAGGCTTAACTTGTCAATTTTAATCATAATATCGCCGGATTCAACATATTTCAGGAAATCTCCGATCTGTTTTATGTTCCCGTTCCCTTCAAAATAAATAGGTATGCTGCTATACTTACCGGTCTTTACCGGGGCAAGGGGCTTGACATTCAGAACATTCAGTCCTGCCTTCCCTGTAATGACCGAGAGTTCGCTCTGCAGCTTTGGTGACGCAAGAGATTCGGATTTTTCCTGAATAAGCCTCTCTTCCATCTCTTTCATATCATTGATTGCAGCCTCTACGTTTTCCTCGGTCGTCCCTGAGTCCTTAACAAAATACTCGTATTTCTGCAGGGTATCATATCGAGATTCTATAGATTCCCTAAGCATTTCAGACCTCGGCTCAAGAAACTTATACTCAAAAAGAAAGATGGTCGAAACAACGAGGAATCCTATCAGTACATATTTATTCTTTTTCAAGGCCCTCTACCTCCATCCTGATGGCAAAGCGTTCTTCTCCGTCTTTTGAGATTATCGGCGATGTAAAAGAGACATTTTTAAAAGCCCCGGAATTCTCTATCGCTATTACAAGATCGGAAGTCTTCTTTGTAAAGCCCTCCATCTCCACCTTTCCCTTTTCGTCGACAGAGAGATTTATAAGCCATGCTTCTTTCGGAAAAATATTCGTCAGATCACTCATGACCTTTATGGCAATATTGCTCCTGTTACGAAAATTTAGCAGTGCTTTTCTGTCGCTCTTCAGCAGATCGAGTTTTTTCTGGGCCTCCAGCACGCCTGAAGCCCTGTTCTTGATCGAGGATATCTTCGCTTCGATGGATCTCAAGGCGCTGAGGTCTTTATAGTAGGCTATTATTCCTGTCAACAGGAAGATGACGACCGCCATCCCTGCAAGACCTCCAAGCATATATGGATAATAATCCCTGCCCTTCATGGAATATTCCTTAGGAAGGAAATTCAGATTCAGACACATCTTTTTTATTCCGGAGACTGCAAGGATATTCGAGATCGAGAACTGATATTTTCTGATATTGATCTTTTCTGTTCTCAACATCTCGGCATTCCCGTTAATATAAACCTGCCCGGGATATAAAGGGAGGAGTTTCTCCAATTCATGCGACAGATCAATATTTTTTGAGAAACCTTTAAAGAAAACCGGCATCGAATTCTCCAGTCCTGCTATCTCATATAAACTATCCGTAACATTAACAAACAGCCCCTTGATATTTTTTTCTCCAGAGATATCCAGAAACCCGCAGAGGGATCCGATTGTGCTGCATCTTACCGAATATATATCAAGTCCGGCTTCCTTTGCGTATTTAAATATATTATTCACGATATCCTTTTTAATCGAAAGCACAAGCACCTTCAATCTGTCTTTCCTGGATAACAATGTCGCAAAATCGACAAAATATTCATCAACAGGAAGGGGCAGATACTTTTCAAGTTCGAATGAGATCGCCTTCCTTAAATCAGACGCTCTCATTACAGGCATTTCGATAATCTGATGTGAAAAATTATTCATTGCCAGGCCGACAACAACTCTATTAGGAGAAAATTCCCTCTTCCATCTCTTGAACGTCTCAAGGATAAAAGCGTCCCTCTCATCCTTGTCCGCGGGCAGGATGACTTCATCGGATTTTACAGGTTTTGCGACCCTGAACCTCGAATCTATTATTGATGCATTGAGGGTCTTTTCCCTGAAATCAACTCCTAATATTCTCTGCACTCTCTCTCCAGTATACTGTCTGAACTTTGTATCCCTTAGCAGCAGGTTGTCTTCTCACTACAGCCACTATCCTTGAGGACATTTTGCTGTTGCTCGCTGTAGCTGTGACCTCAATCTTCAGATCATTCGAAGAGATCGAATTCAATCCATACACGGAAAACTGCTGGGGTATAAACCTGAAGCCTCCTGCATCCCTGCTTCTCTGCTTCATGATCGCCTCGACCTCAAAATCACTAAGACCCAGAAACTGCATAACTTCCTTAGAAACAGTATTTATATTCATATTACCTCTGCCGAATGTCGTTATAAGATTGAGAAAAGATTTCCCTTCGCCCCCGCCATAAATATATTCGGGCTTGATCCCCTTTACAAGGGCCAGCTCTTCAGGCAGATCAAAAAATGTATTTTTAGCCTTGTAAGGCTCTTCAAGACCTTCATAATACTCATCTTCAGCGCCTGAAAGATGATGCTCCCTGTCAGGGTCTTTCCAGTCCAGGATCGAATCTATTATCTCTATTGCCGACTCCTGCGAGATTCCCGCGTGCAGAAGGAGTTTCTTAAGCTGTTCGGTATTTGCAAAGTTAATGTTGATCCTGGAGTCCTCATCGGTTATTTTGATGTCTATCTCCCCGTCGCCGGTTGACTTTTTGCCGGTTACAGGCTGGGTTTCCTTGTCCACCCAAAAATTCCCTTCATCGTCAATGAAATCGAACGACGTGTCTTTGTCCGACATCAGATAATTCAGCGCCTCATTGTATCCGGAGACGGCTAAATAATATGATCTGGTCTCTTCTTTCATGTTCCGGGTGCTTGCAGAATTCCACCTGTTATAATTGAAATAATTCAATGTAATTATTCCGAGAAGGACCAGTACCCACAAAACCATCATCAGGGCAATACCGTCAGAATTATTAATAATCTCTGGATAATAACGACATTTAATAATAAAATCCCTCCTAACCTCCCTTTTCCAAAGGGAGGAATTCCTCCTTATCAAAGGGGGAGGAAGGAGGTAGTAATACCCCTCTTTGGCAAAGAGGGGTGAGGGGAGATTTTCTAATTTATGTCTATTCAATTATGATTTCCTTTATAACCCGGAACTCGTAACTTTTTCTCACATTTCCACCTGTGTGACCCTCAAGACCTCGTCGATTGTTGTAACTCCTTTTTTTACCTTTTCTATTCCGTCCTCTCTTAATGTCCTCATGCCCAGAGAGACAGCCTTGTCTTTTATCTCCTTCACAGTGGCCCTTTTCATGACCAATTCCCTTATTGAATCATTAATGGGCAGCACTTCGAAAATGCCTATCCTCCCTCTGTAACCTGTGCCTGAGCAATGTTCACAGCCTTCGCCTGTCCATAAATCGGTTATATTGTAATTTAATTTCTTCATGGCCTCTTCGGATACCGGCTGCTTGACCCTGCAGTGCCGGCATATACGCCTGACAAGTCTCTGAGCCATTACACATATCAATGTCGAAGAAACAAGATAACTCTCAACGCCCATATCCATCAGTCTTGTAATGGCGCCCGGAGCATCATTTGTATGCAGAGTGCTGAACAGCAGGTGGCCGGTCAGCGCAGCATGTATCGCGATGCCGGCTGTCTCCATATCCCTGACCTCTCCGACCATTATTATATCAGGGTCCTGCCTTACTATATGTCTGAGTCCGCTTGCAAAGGTTAGCCCTATCTTGGGCCTTACCTGAATCTGGTTTATTCCCGTCATCAGATATTCAACAGGCTCCTCGATAGTAATTATCTTTTTCTCTGCCGAGTTTATCCTGTCGAGAGAGGCGTAGAGCGTTGTTGATTTTCCGCTTCCTGTGGGTCCGGTGATCAGTATCATCCCGTAAGGCTTCTTAATCGTATCCTCGTATATATCAAGGATTACCCTGTCAAAACCAAGTTCCTCGAGTGTTATAAACGAAGTCTCTTTGTCAAGGAGTCTCATGACGATGCTTTCGCCGTATACAGTAGGAATTGTCGAGACCCTTATGTCTATCTCCTTGCCCGCAGTCGATACATTGATCCTGCCGTCCTGCGGCAGTCTACGTTCTGCAATATTCATCTGTGAAAGAAGTTTGATCCTCGAGGAAACAGCGGAGTACATTCTGGCCGGCAGGGTCTCTTTTTCATACAGCAAACCGTCTATGCGGTACCTGACCCTGACGCTTATTTCTCCGGGTTCGACATGTATATCACTCGCCCTGTCCTTAACGGCGTTTTCGACAATCAGGTTAACAAGCTGTATAATGCCTTTTTCCTGTGCCAGGTCCCTGAGATGGCTTACTTCTCCTGTTAAAATCTCTCCCTTTATATCATCCTCTGTAACATCCTCCATCACCCTTTGCATGACAGCGGTTCTTGAGCCATGGAGAAGCTGCAGGTGCTGAATAATATCGGTCCTTTTTGCCAGAGACACTGAAATATCATAGCCGAAGGAGGCCTTCAGCGCTTCAATCCCCTCGGTATTTGTAGGGTCCCCGACAGCTATCTTCAAAACATTATTCCTGATCTCGAGCGGCAGGATAAGGTTCTTTTCAAGGAAACTGAACGATATCTTTTCGAGAGGGATCTCCTGTGGAAAATCCTTTAGTTCTATAATAGGCATATCGAACTGTTCTGACAGGGCGCTGAAAATCCCCTCTTCAGCCAATCCTCCGTCCATCAGGATTTCCCCGAACCTTCTTCTTACTTCATCCGTTTTCTGTATCTCGAGTGTCCTGCTGATATCGCCTTCTGAAATAAGGCCTTTTCTTAACAGTATCTCGCCTATTTTTCTGTGCAACTTCTTATTTTGTTGATATTCTTGGAACTGTGCCTAAAAGGTACTTGAAGTCCTCGTCTTCAAACCTTACGCCTATACCAACATAACCTCCGTTTGATTTTTTATTTAACAAATTATCCGCCCCTGCACCGACAAACAAATTCCTGAAAAGGAAATATTCCATACCCACCCTGACATGAGGGTTTTTTGCTCCTTCCTCATCCTTGGAAAAGTCCCATACGTCTGCGGATATCCTGATTTTGTCATCATTAAAGAAATAATCCCCGCCGGCCCCGAAGGTGTTCTCTTTGAGCCCGATCCTGACAGCGGCATTCCCGAATCTCTTGGCGAACTGTGCGGTGAATTTCATCTTTTTCTTCTTTTCTTCTTCCTTGACAGTTGTCCCCGGAGGTGTAGTGGTCGTCTCTGTAACCTCGATGTTCTTTACAGGGTCGCCGACAACACCGAGGATATAATATTTGTCAGGCGTGGGCTGTAGCGTAACATTGAAATACCCTTTCCCGTCTTTCTGTTTTGTAAGATATTCCGCCTGAAAGGTTATAAAAGTCCTGAACCTGTCCACAGCTGAAAGGGTCTTATTCAAGCCTTCAGCGGCCTTGTTGACCGACTCGTACAGACGGTCATCCCTGACAAGCTTCCCGAGAGAGCCTTCACCCTTCTCGATCTTTTGTGTTATGTTGTCCATCGATTCAACAGCGCTTTTCAGCCCCGGCCTGTTCTCTTCCACTAAAGCTTTTAGTTCCTTTGTAGCCTTATTCAGATTTTCTACAAGTTCAGGGCCG
Source organism: Nitrospirota bacterium (assembly GCA_021813425.1). GTDB lineage: Bacteria > Nitrospirota > Thermodesulfovibrionia > Thermodesulfovibrionales > UBA6898 > JAKAKQ01. Next base: position 2,012 of record JAKAKQ010000319.1, on the reverse strand, counting down.
TTGGACTTCAGGGAACCAGAGAAATCCTTCATGTTTGCGATAGTACTGGTAAGCGGCTCCCTGTTGTTCTCTATAAGGCTGTTTATGGATGCAGTAAGTGTATTGATATTGTCCATGACAGTCTTGAGCCTGTTATCATTTACGGTTATTGTCTGGTTGAGGCTGGCTGTGATTTCTCTCAGATTTATTATTGTCTGCTTTAAGGAATTCTTTGTTTCTTCATTCCCGAATACATCGTAAAGGGATTCCGACAGTTTTGTAAAATGCTGGGAAACATTTATAAGATTCTTTGCAAGGTCGTCCATATCTACAAGCTCTGTCACATTTTTAATTGTGTCCCCTTCCTTTAAGGCAGGCTGGTCTGAAGAACCGATGTTAATATCGAGGAATTTATCGCCCAGAAGCCCTGTCGACCTTATCGAGGCCTTTGCATTTTTATAAATCTTAATATCGGGTTTAATCCTGAGCTTTATTTTTGCCTTTCCATTGAAGAGTTCTATGTTCTCGACAATGCCGGCTTCGACACCCGCAACTTTAATCTTTGTCTTCTCATCGAGGCCTGCTACATTGTTGAAGTTTGCATATATTGAATATCCCCTTTTCTTTGTCCATTCCAGTCCACCCACCTTGAATGTCATGAATACAAGAATAGCCATAACAAACAGCGCAAAAGCGCCTACTTTAAGCTCTGCAGAAAATCCTCTCATCATTCACCCCTCATATCTTTATCGGCGCTGTGGCGCTCCCTGCGATAAACTGCCTGACAACGGCACTGCCGGTGTTTTTTATCTCTTCAGGTGTGCCTGTCTCAATAATAACACCGTCATACAACATTGATATTTTATCGGCAATCTTGTATGCACTGCTCATATCATGCGTTATTGCCACTGATGTTACAGAGAGTTTTTCCCTCATCTCTATTATCAACTCATTTATCGCATCAGCCATTATAGGGTCAAGTCCTGTCGTCGGTTCGTCATAAAGCAATACATCGGGTTCATGCGCTATCGCCCTTGCAAGCCCTACCCTTTTCTTCATACCGCCTGAAAGCTCTGACGGCATAAGATTTTCCACACCTGTCAACCCTACCATCTTTAACTTTTCGACTGCAATCTCCTTAATTTCCCTCGGCTTCATTTTTGCGTGTCTGCTGAGTGAAAAACCGACATTTTCCCAGACGTTCATCGAATCGAACAATGCCGCCATCTGGAACAACATGCCGAACTTTTTCCTTATTTCATTCAGTCCGTTCTCTTTTAGTATCTTTATATTAACTCCGTCAATAATCACATCGCCTTTATCGGGTTTTAAAATCCCGATTATATGTTTCAGGATAACGCTCTTGCCTGAACCGCTGCCGCCTATTATAACCCTGCTTTCACCCCTGGGCACTTCAATGTCCAGTCCTTTTAAAACGTGGTTGCCGCCGAAGGACTTGTGTATTCCTGCCAGTTTGATCATTTGAACAGCCAGCTTGAGAGAAAGTAGTCGGAAATCAGGATTGTCATGGAAGACAAGACAACGGCTCCTGTTGTTGCCTTTCCCACACCTTCAGCTCCTCCTGTTGTATAAAAACCCTTGTAACAACTTATAAGGGATATGGATGCCCCAAAAAAACATGCTTTTATAAGTCCGTTATAAATATCGCTGACCTCGAGAAAATCCCATGTCCTCTTCCAGTAAACAACAGAGCTTGCCCCGAACATTCCAACAGTTATTAAATAACCGCCGAGAATCCCTATAATGTCGGCACATATCGTCAGTGCCGGAAGCATTATCAGGCCGGATAAAAACCTCGGGACAATAAGGTATTTTACAGGATTTGTTGCCAGTGTCTCCAGCGCATCTATCTGTTCGGTCACCCTCATTGTGCCGAGTTCTGCCGCCATTGCAGCCCCTGCCCTTCCTGATACTATCAATCCTGTAAGGACAGGACCGAGTTCCCTTGTCATCGAGAGGGCAACAACAGTCCCGACAAGCACTTCAGAGCCGAACCTTTTGAATCCCGTGTA
>JAKAKQ010000309.1 GCA_021813425.1 Nitrospirota bacterium | reverse complement strand
TTCCTTTATGCCTTCAAGGAGAAAGAGATCGTCGGCGTTTACAGAGGCAATCTTTATGTATTCGAGGATTTCAAGATCAGTCTTCCTGACCATTTCAAGACTGCCAAAACCTTCCAGGTGTGCAGGGCCGACATTTGTCACCACTGCATAATCAGGATATGCGATATCGCAGAGCAGTCTTATGTCACCCGGGGCATTAGATCCCATTTCAAGGACCATGATATTCTCGTCACCTTCCATGTTTGCCAGGCAGTATGGAAGCCCGATGTGGTTGTTTAGATTGCCAAAAGTCTTCAGGACCTTGTGTTTCTCCGCGAATATCGATGCAATAAGTTCCTTTGTAGTGGTCTTGCCGTTTGTTCCTGTTACCCCGATAACAGGTATATTGACCTTAAGACGGAGATAGCGGGCGATGTCATGAAGTGCATGGAGAGTATTCTTAACGTGGATGACCGTTTTCCCTTTGTCCGGCTCTACAGGGGGAAAATGGACAATAGCCCCGCTGCCCTTTTTCAGTGCGTTATGGACAAAATCGTGCCCGTCAAAATTATCTCCTTTTAATGCAATAAAGAGTTCGCCGTTCTTTATTGTCCTTGAATCAGTAGACAATCCGGAAAATTCTCTCTGTTTTCCGCAGAGTATCCTTCCCCCTGTTGCCTTCAGTATCTCATCGAGCATCAAAGTCCCCATTATTTCCTTTATTGTCTCCACCCCACACATTATTATGAAGGCTTTCAACTGTTGTTTATCAGTTGCCTAATCGCCTCTTCCAATACCTCCCTGTCGCTGAATTTTATCCTCTGTCCTTTTGTCTCCTGATAGGACTCGTGTCCCTTGCCAGCTATCAGGACGACATCGCCTTCCGAAGCCATCATTACAGATCTTTTTACAGCTTCCTTCCTGTTGGGCTCGATGAGATAGTTTCTCCTTACAGCGCCTGCTTCTATCTCACTGATTATTTTCTCAGGATCTTCTGACCGCGGGTTATCAGAGGTAATAACTACAAAATCGCTTAATTTCGTTGCGATAGAGCCCATCGTCGGCCTTTTCCCCCTGTCCCTGTCTCCACCGCAGCCGAATACAGTTATGATCTTCCCTTTTGTCAGCCCTCTTGCAGTGTATATCAGCCTTTCGAGTGCGTCTTCGGTATGGGCATAATCGATAATGGCAAGGAAATCCTGACCCATATCGACCTTCTCAAATCGTCCCTTTACTGTTCCTGCTTTTTTGATGCCGTCAAGTATCACATCCCATGGAACGCCAAGCGAGGCTGCAGCACCGGCGGCCGATAGTATGTTGTATACATTCGGCAGCCCCATCAGGGGGGAAGTTACACTGTATTTTTTATCATTCATTAATATGTTGAACCTTAACCCGTCAAAAGAATTGACTATTTCGGCAGCCATAATATCTGAACCTGCCTCAAGACCGTAAGTGAAAGTTTTCCTAAGAGCCGAGAGCCGGGAGCCGAGAGCCGAGAGCAATCTCCTGCCATACAGGTCATCAAAATTTATTACAGAGGTCCCATCTTCACTGAGGAGTTCAATAAATAACCTCTCCTTTGCCATGAAATAATCGTCCATTGTTTTGTGAAAATCCAGATGGTCTCTTGTCAGATTGGTGAAGACGCATGCCTTGAAAACAGTGCCGTCAATACGCTTTTGAGCAAGCGCATGGGATGATACTTCTGAGACAACATGTGTACAGCCTGAACCCAGCATCCTGTGAAGGAGTTCCTGGAATTCAAGCGCCTCAGGCGTTGTATGCACAGCACTGCATGTCTCATCCTTAATCATGTGCTGTATAGTTCCTATCAGCCCAACAGTCTTTCCCCATGACTCAAGGATCGACTTGATAAGATAGGAAGTTGTTGTCTTGCCGTTTGTTCCGGTTATGCCAATAACATCAAGCTTGGTTGAAGGCCTCATAAAGAAATTATTTGATATTTTTGCAAGGGCCTCCCTGCTGTCTTTCACACTGATAAGAGAAACAGCTGATTGCTGAAGGCTGACAGACGGCTTTTCACATACAATTGCGATTGCACCTTTGTTGATTGCATCGGCTATGAAATCATGGCCGTCATATTTTTCTCCATGAAAGGCGATAAAAATATGCCCCTGTTTTACCTTCCTTGAATCATATGAGATGCCGGAAACATCAGCTTCCGGATCTCCGTCAATGTCTGAAGTTTCTACTCCTTTCAAGATCTCATACAGTCTCATTTGGACACCAGGAGGAGGTTCTTTTCAAGGCTGTCGTCTCTCGGTATGTTCATGTATGAGAGTGACTGGTCGGCTATGCTTTTGAAAACAGGACCTGCCACAACACCGCCATATATCTGTCCCTTTGGTTCATAAATTACAACTATCATTGCGATCTTCGGATTATCAGCAGGTACAAAACCCACAAATGAACTGATGAATCTTTCTTTTGAGTATCTCCTGGTTTTCGGATCTATTAACTGCGCGGTCCCTGTCTTTCCAGCAACCTGATTACCGTCAACTGCTGCGCCTGTTGCAGTGCCGCCTTCCTCTACGACTGTCTTGAGTATCTCCTTGAATATTGCAGCAGTTTTTTCTGAAATGGCCCTCCGGGTCTTTGGTTTAAAGGAGAAGACAACCTCTCCTCCGGGTGTTATTATTTCGGACACAAGATGCGGCTGGACAAGATATCCCCCGTTTGCGATAGCTGAATAGGCCCTTAAAACCTGGAGCGGGGTCACAGCAACCTCCTGCCCGATCGGGATGGCCCCGATGGATGTCGCGGACCATTTCTCTGGTTTCCGCATCCAGCCGGAGACCTCGCCTAAGAGGTCTATATCCGTACGCTCTCCGAATCCGAAGAGTTTTGAATATTTATAAATCCTTTCTTTACCGAGTTTCATGCCGATCATTATCGAGCCGACATTCGAGGATTTCTGGATTACTTCCTTAAAGGTGAGCGTCCCGTGCCTGTGGGCGTCATGTATGACCTTGCCGCCGATCTCGATGCTTCCCCTGCTGCAGTCAAAGGCAGAATTGAGGCTAAAGAGTTTCTCTTCCA
>JAKAKQ010000230.1 GCA_021813425.1 Nitrospirota bacterium | reverse complement strand
TCTCCGACCCTTACCATCTGGGTGACAATCGGGGGAAAGACCCCGCTTTCGATCAAGGGGGTTGAAACACCCCGGCCCTTGCTTACCCCTTCCTCGATCACCGCAAGCTTCTTAGAAACAGTATCGTTATCAACAACATCCCTCGATATCTTTATGGCCTCAAGTATCGGCACGCCGCTCTGAAGGAGTGTCCCAAATGTCCTGGCAAACCTTGATATTATCAGCTTCATGCTCAGGGTTTTCAGTACGGGTATCTTTAATTTCAGGTTGTCAAAAAAACTCTTCCCTTCAGTGGTCCTTGCATATCCCCTTATCAGGAAAACAGATCCGATAATGGCAGCAGCAAACGCCCACCAATAGGAAGAAAATACTTCACTTATCTTTATCAGGATCAGGGTCGGGAGGGGAAGAGCCTGCCCCATGTCAGCGAAGATCTTGGCGAAATTAGGAACGACATAGACCATTAAAACAGCGACTGCCAGCCCCCCAACGGTTGTAAGCAGGATAGGGTAAATCAATGCCGATATAATTTCTTCCCTGAAGGAAATGGATGTCTCAAGGAAGGATGTCAGCCTTTTTATGACTGTATCAAGTATCCCTCCGGTCTCACCAGCTTTTATCATATTTATGTATACCCTTGAAAAGATCTTGTGTCTTGCCATCGCAGATGAAAGGGAATTGCCTTTCTGTATATCTATGTAAATCTCCCTGACTATCGACCTGAAAGACTTTTTTTCAGAATATTCAGAAAGCACATAAAGAGACCTGTCAATCGGCAGTCCGGAATCGATGAGGTTGCCGAGTTCCTGGGTAAAGGTCAGAAGGTCTTTAGTTGTTATCCTTTCAAATAATGGTGATTGCCTTGATTCGGATACCTTTATGGTGATCGGCATCATGCCTTTTTCCCTCAGAGAAGACTTGAGGGCAGCTTCATCGGAATATGAGACGCTCTCCTTTATTTTCCTGCCGGAGGAATCGACTGCTTCATAGATATACAAAGGCATAAAGTATCTTATCACGCTATATTAAACAGCGTCAATTAAGAGAAGGTTTCAGAGCGCCCGCAGCATAAATGCAAAATCTTCCTTTACCTTATCCTGAGTCAGATGATAAAATCTCTAATCCTATGGCATACAAAAGCATAAAGGACTGGCCTGAAGACGAGAGGCCGCGTGAAAGGCTGCTAAGACATGGCCCGGCCAGCATGTCCGATGCTCAGCTTATTGCGATAATACTCCGTACAGGCGGCTGCGGCAGAAGTGCGATAGACCTGGGAATGGAATTGCTTGATACATTCCGCGATCTTAAAAATATAGAACAGGCGTCTTTGTCAGAGATATGCAGGCTTAAAGGGCTTGGCAAGGCAAAGGCAGCACAGTTAAAGGCATCTCTTGAACTTGGCAAAAGAATGCTTAAAGGGCCGGCTTTAAAAGGCCCTGTATTTTCAGCGGGAAAGGATGTTTATTCTTACTATTATCCTAAGTTTCAGAACCTCAGAAAAGAGGTTTTTTACTGTGCAATGCTTGATGTTAAAAACAGGCTGGTCAATGAATTCAGAGTATCGGAGGGAAGCCTTACATCATCCATTGTTCATCCAAGGGAGGCTTTCAGAAATGCTATAAAGGAATCGGCCGCCTCGGTCATCTTTGTGCATAACCATCCGAGCGGGGATCCAAGTCCGAGCCGTGATGACATATCAATAACAGAGAGGCTTGCAAGCGCAGGCGAGACTGTAGGGATTAAGGTCCTTGACCATATAATAATCGGCGACGGCACATACACGAGCATGATGGAAAAAGGTTATTTGATCGGCAGATGAAGTATAATATTATCCTATGAATTCAGCATTCAGAATCCACAGACTTATTTACAGTCTCGAAATAGTGTGCACATGATTATCAGAAAATCCCTCCTAACCTCCCTTTGCCAAAGGGAGGAATTTACCCCTCTTTGGAAAAGAGGGGCGAGGGGAGATTTTCCGGAAATGTGCATTCAATTATGAGAACATTAATACGAGGTTATAAGAGATGAAAGTCCTTGTTATCGGAGGAGGGGGAAGGGAACATGCGATTGTCTGGAAATTATCCCAGTCAAGATCGGTTGACAAAATATACTGTTGTCCCGGAAATGCAGGTATTGCTGAACTTGCCCAGTGTATCGATGTAAAACAGGACGATTTCAATGCCCTCCTGGACTTTGTGAAGTATGAATGGATCGACCTTACAATAGTCGGTCCTGAGGACCCTCTTTCAAAAGGCATTGTTGATCTGTTCGAAAAAGAAGGCAGGAGGATACTCGGCCCGAACAGGCCGGCTGCACAGCTCGAATCAAGCAAGGTTTTTTCAAAAGACCTGATGAAGTCTCACGGAATACCGAGCGCTGAGTATAAGGTTTTTACCTCTTATCTTCATGCAGAGGAATACGTCAGGTTCAAGGGAACGCCGGTTGTGATAAAGGCCGATGGACTTGCAGCAGGCAAGGGCGTTTTCGTTGCTTCCAGCATGGAAGAGGCAATGGATGCGCTTAAGATTATAATGAAAGACAGGGCCTTTGGCGAAGCAGGCAACAGGGTAATTATAGAGCAATGCCTCCAGGGAGAAGAAGCTTCTTTTATGGCATTTACTGACGGAAAGACCATTATCCCAATGGTCAGTTCCCAGGACCATAAACGTATCTTTGACGGTGATAAGGGGTTAAATACAGGCGGGATGGGCGCTTACAGCCCTGCGCCGATCATTACAGATGAGTTGGAAAAAGTTGTACTTGAAAAGATCATGAAACCGACGATCAGGGCTTTGAAGTCAGAAGGCATAAAATATAAAGGCATTCTCTATGCCGGGTTGATGATAGATAATGGACAACCGTCTGTGCTTGAATTTAACTGCAGGCTCGGCGACCCTGAGACCCAGCCGGTGCTTTTTAGGCTGCAGACGGATTTTATGGATATCGCAATGGCAATAACGGATGAAAAGCTTGCAGATATAAATATTGAATGGAAAAAGGACCCTGCAGTCTGTGTTGTGATATCCTCTGAAGGGTATCC
>JAKAKQ010000055.1 GCA_021813425.1 Nitrospirota bacterium | reverse complement strand
AGGGGTGATTTCAACCCTTCTTACGGGATGAGGTTCAATGAGAACAGGCTTCTTATGGATCCTTACGCTAAGGCCCTGACCGGCAAGTTCAGAAATACTGATAACCTTCTTCTTCCATATGATACCAGTTTCCCTGAAAAGGACATCTCCGTAGATAGTCGCGACAACACCCATATCGTGCCCAAATCGATTGTAGTGGATGATGATTTTGACTGGCAGGGGGACACGCCCCCTGATATCCCATTCGAAAAATTGTTTATTTATGAAGTCCACCTCAAGGGCTTTACAGCTCACAGATCCTCGGGTGTAAATAACAAGGGCACATATCCCGGATTTACGGAGAAAATTCCTTATCTCAAAGACCTCGGGATAAATGCCGTTGAGTTACTGCCGATCCAGGAATTTTATGCAGATGATTTTCTGATAAATAAGGGACTGACCAACTACTGGGGTTATAATACAATAGGTTTTTTTGCGCCTGAATCATCATACAGCACAAAAAGTTTTCCCGGCTGTCAGGTCAGCGAATTCAAGCTACTCGTACGCGAACTTCACAAAGCAGGCATTGAGGTGATACTGGACGTCGTTTATAATCATACCGGCGAAGAGAATGAACTCGGTCCTGCAATTTGTTTCAGGGGCATAGACAACCCGACATATTATGCCCTTACAGGGACTTCTGTAGAGCCTTATCGTTACTATATGAATTATACAGGTTGTGGCAACAGCCTGAATCTCGGCAATACCCATGTAATAAGGTTTGTGATGGACTCTTTACGATACTGGGTTGAAAAAATGCATGTTGACGGCTTCAGATTCGACCTCGCATCGGTCCTGGGCAGGGAAGAAGGGATGTTCCATAAATCATCGGCCTTTTTCGATGCGATCTCACAGGACCCTGTCCTGAACAGGATAAAACTCATTGCAGAGCCATGGGACATCGGAACGTATCAGGTCGGGAATTTTCCAGTTGACTGGTCTGAATGGAACGGAAGGTTCAGGGATACCATGAGGAGGTTCGGTAAGGGCGACGGCGGACAGATCAGAGACCTCGGCTGGAGACTGACGGGATCTGCTGATTTATACGGAGATGACGGAAGGTCTGCTTATAACAGCATCAACTTCATAACCTGTCATGACGGCTTCACCCTCAGTGACCTTGTCTCATATAATCGAAAGCATAACGAGGCCAACCTCGAAAATAACATTGACGGTGCAAATGACAATAATTCATGGAACTGTGGTGTTGAGGGAGATACAGATGATATGAATATCATCAATCTCAGAAAACAGCTGATAAAGAATTATTTCTGCTGTCTGCTTTTTTCATCCGGCACACCGCTGATACTCGGTGGAGATGAGTTTATGAGAACACAGCAGGGCAACAACAATGCATATTGCCAGGACAATGATATGAGCTGGTTTAACTGGGATGATGTAAAAAGGAATTCCGACATATTCCATTTTTTCAAAAAAGCAATTGCACTCACAAAAAAATATCCTGTGCTTCAGCGGAGAAAGTTTTTTTCGGGAAAGGATATGGACGGCGACAATATTCCGGATATTTCGTGGTTCGGGAATAATCTCGAAAGGCCCGAATGGGATGATTATGAGTTGCGCGCACTGTGCTTTCAGCTCGACAGCGAAGAAGGATCAATGCATGGCGATTACCACCTTTTTATCATACTTAATGCAGATTTCAATATTCAGACGGTTAAGATCCCGCGGCTTAAAGACGGGTCGAACTGGCACAGGGTTATAGACACGAGCCTGAAAAGCGGGGAGGACTTTCTTGACAACGGCAGGGAAGCGCTTCTTGATCCGCCTGAGCATTATCTCGTCAACCCGAGAAGCATTGTGGTGCTGATAAGTAAAAGCTGTTAGTCAGAATAATTCATAGCAAACTCTGTTCCAATGGCTGTCATTGTCCCTAAAGCTTTCGGGATCCGCAATCCTTACTTAAGAAAGATTCCCGATAAGCGGGAATGACAGAAACAAAAAGATCTTAAATGTTTTTTAATATCTTTGAAGACTTATAACATTAATTACTGAGCTTACAGCGTATATCCGCTTTCTTCATGCTGGCTTATATCAAGACCTGTTACCTCTTCTTCTTCGGAAATTCTGAGGCCTATAGTCCAGTCAACCAGTTTAAGCAGTATGAATGTCACCGCAAAAGAATAGACTGCAACGACAGCAATCGACATTATCTGAACCACAAGCTGGTGCGGGTTACCAAAAAACAATCCGTCAGCGCCTGAGGGATTGATAAATTTTTCCGCAAACATCCCGGCGCCGAGTGTGCCCAGGATTCCGCCGACGCCGTGAACCCCAAATGCGTCAAGGGAGTCATCGTAACCGAGCTTTCCCTTCATGTTTAATGAAGTGTAGCATACCGCGCCTGATAACAGGCCGATAATCAATGCCGGCATCGGTCCTACAAAACCTGATGCAGGGGTGATTGTTGCGAGCCCTGCTATCGAACCTGTCACAGCGCCGAACATTGTAGGTTTTCCCCTGTGGAACCATTCAATAATAACCCAGATGAGTGTTGCAGCCACAGCAGCTGTATGCGTGACAACAAAGGCCATGGCGCTTAATCCACCGGATGAAAGGGCGCTTCCTGCATTAAACCCGAACCACCCGAACCAGAGAAGTCCTGCGCCGAGTACGGTCATTGGAAGGTTGTGGGGAGGCATCGGCTCGCGCAGATAACCCTTTCTCCTGCCGATAAGGATCGCAGCAGCAAGCGCTGATATGCCGGATGTTATATGTACGACTATCCCTCCTGCAAAATCGAGCACTCCGATGTTTTTTAGCCATCCGCCCGTACCCCATACCCAGTGGGCTACAGGGTCATAGACGATCGTTGACCAGAGCAGTGTAAAGACCAGAAAGGCAGAGAATCTCATCCTCTCTGCGAATGCGCCTGTTATGAGGGCCGGTGTGATTACTGCAAACATCGCCTGATATATCATAAATGCGATGTGCGGTACCGTTGAGGCATAATCTGTATTCGGCTCAGCTCCGACCCCTTTTAACCCTATCCAGTCCAGACCGCCAATTATCCCGTTTATATCCGGCCCGAATGCAAGGCTGTAGCCTATGAGAATCCATTGAATGCTTACGAGCGCTATTGCAACAAAACTGTGCATTAATGTGCCCAGAACATTTTTTTTCCTGACCATACCGCCATAAAACATGGCCAGACCCGGTGTCATGAGCATCACGAGCGCGGCAGACAATAGTACGAAAGCTGTATCACCGGAATCTATCTTGCCGGCAGTCTGGGCATATGCATCTAAGGGAGTTAAAATTACAGCCGTCAGAATAAACAAAAGAATGAACTTAATTTTCATTAAAATACTTCCTCCGGTTCTTATTAAATGCAATAATATAAGCCAGAAACATGCCAGGGCAGCGACCTTGATTTTCAAGGAGAATTTAGATGCAGGCGATGCTGAAAATCCTACAAATTTGTATGAAATACAGGCAGGACATGCTTTTTTGCTTTAAAATCAGGGAGATAAACTAACCATACAAATTTGTATGAATTACATTAATGCTAAAATAATCAATACATGAAAATGCTCAATTAACCCGGGATGATTTATACACATAACCTCTGTGCGCTGCATCATGGATAGGCAGGAGGGCACTGTCTTTGAGCGGCTTTTTTTGTCCCGATAGGCATCGGGAAGCGAAGCGAGAATGAGCGAAAAGATAGTGCCCTCCTGCGGAATTATCTCTGGATCAAATGTCCCGGTTTTTGATGTAGATACTGAAATCGATATCATGGAAAATGCCGTTATAATCTTCTAACATCAGGAGTCTTCTTTCATTAATGCGGGATGAAGTTATTTCATGGTGGAGTATGAAAAAATTTACAATATGTTCGGTAAACTTGATCTTTGCGAATTCAGCAGTATTGCCTGTCTTCATCATGAACGGCCAGTCGCTTGCCTGTGCAAGAAGAAGTTCCCTCGCTGCCTGATTGAGCGCCCTTTTCAATAAGCCGGTGGCTTTGGTATTGATAGAGGCGATTTCGATCATGAGCTTTACAGCCCTGTTAAGATGTTTATATATCCAGCTGTTTGTTGAATCAATCCACGTTGAACTGTATCCTTTATTGCCCCAGCTTGATATGGAAGGAATAACAGTCTCCATCTCGTGATTCTCGGAAATATATTCAGAAGGGGTAACAAACCTGAATATTCTCTGTTTTTCTGAGGCATTTCTGATAACGGAATCGAGCCATTCTGGTCCCTCAAACCACCAGTGGCCGAAGAGTTCAGCGTCATAGGCGGCTGTGATAACAGGCTTGATCTTTAGTTTCTCATTGAGCTCTAAAATTTGGTTTATCCTGCTTTTCACAAAATGATAGGCATGCATTTCAGCTTTTTTAACAGCTTTTTTTATAATGTATGGTTTTTTGTTATCGGTTTTATCGGTTATTCTGTAATACTTTATGCCTGTGAATGTCCTGATTCCGACCGGAAGATATGGTTTTATATATTCAAGATCAAGGTCAAATCCGATGTCCCTGTAAAAATCCCTGTAGTCTGAATCGCCGGGATAACCTTCAAGCGAACTCCATACCTGTTTGGCAGATTCAACATCTCTGGCAAACACAACCGCATCTGAAGGTGTCCTTGCAGGAGCATATATGCTATATCTGGTTTTTGGTATACTGTTAAGAAGTCCGTGGCTTTCGAGAAAGAAGAAATTAAGCCCGGCTTCCTTTACCAAGGTGTCGATACCCGGGATAAACCCGCATTCAGGCAGCCATATGCCGTTTGGAACTTTACCAAAAGTATTTTTAAAATGTCCCGCGGCCAAACCTATCTGTGCCTTTGCCGCAACCGGTTCGGTCATAAGCGCCGGCAGATAAGCATGTGTTGCAGCGCTCGTGATGATCTCGATCTTCCCTGAACCGAGGAGTCGTCTGAATGCAGATGTCAGGTCTTTCCTGTAAATCTCATCGAACAGATATCTTATCTTCAAAAATCTCTTATGGTAAATTCTTGCAAGCGGTTCGAACCTTATATCACCCCGGTTCCTGAATATTTCTTTTTCAGACAGCCCGATCAGGCCGTTGATGTATCTTTGATATCTTTCCATTAACAGCCTGTCATTGAACATCTCGATCAATGTGGGGGTCAGCGACAGGGTTATTCTGAAATCAACTTTGTCATTAAGGAGGTTTTCGAATATGTTGAGCAACGGGATGTAGGTTTCTGTTATCGCCTCGTAGAGCCAGTCCTCTTCAAGATGGTATTCATGCCTCGGGTTTCTTACATACGGGAGATGGGCATGAAGCACGATTAAAAGATGCCCTTTTGTTTGAGATGACGCGGATATTCCCACTTCAAAATAATACACAATTAAAAAAAAGAGGGCAAGCTTGCCAAAGACAGCGGCAAAGTGTAGATTATAAATTACAGAACATATGTATTTTTTAAAATCTATACTTTTGGGGGCTGATTGTGTATGTTTTCCTGAACAATATGATCGTGCCTGAAGCAAATGCGGTTGTATCGGTTTATGATCACGGTTTCCTTTATGGTGATGGAATTTATGAAACAATGCGTGCTTATGACGGCATTGTATTTATGTTTGAAAAGCATCTCGAAAGACTTGCCCGTTCCGCATCTTTTCTAAAGCTTAATATCCCGGACAGACAGTATATCAGGGATGCAGTTTATAAAACACTCTCAGCGAATGAACTCTCAGACGCATATATCAGGATTACGGTTTCAAGGGGTAAGGGTCCTATAGGCCTTGATATAGACCTTTGCAGGGAAACCACTTTTGTGGTTATTTCCGAGAAATTCAGGCAGTACCCCGAATCTTGTTATCAGGAGGGGACAAGGCTTATCCTGGCCAAGACCAGAAGAAATCTTGTCGAGGCTGTAAATCCGAAAATCAAATCATTGAATTTTCTGAATAATATTCTGGCGAAGATGGAGGCAAAAGAAAAAGGCGCATACGAGGCTGTTATGCTTAATTCAGACGGATTTATTGCAGAAGGCACAACAAGCAACATCTTTTTTGTTAATGAGAATACATTGTGTACCCCGTCCTCCGATGCCGGCATACTCGACGGGATTACCAGGGACACAGTTATAAATGTCGCAAAGAAAAATGGGATAGAGGTGAAAGAGGGGATGTTTTATCCGGCTGACCTGTTAGGTTCAACAGAAGTTTTTTTTACGAATACGACCGCAGAGGTTATGCCGGTTTCCTGTGTTGAGGATGTGAGATTCGGGATAGGAGAAATCACGCAGGCGCTGCGCCGGTTATACCGCAAAGAAGTCGAGAGATACGTTAACGAGCTAAGAGCTAAGAGCTAAGAGCTGTCTTCTCACTCCGGTATTTTTATAAACAGATAAACAGCGAATATCCCGAATATCAGAGGTATAATCCATGCTGCGATTGCCGGGGGAATGATACCGGCATATCCCAGTGAAAGCGTGAAGGTATAACTTAACCAGTAAAAAAGGCTTATGAGCAGCCCAAGGCCGGCATTGAAAAGGCTGCCGCCCAGTTTCCCCCTGGAAGAGAGGGATATGCCAAGCAGCATCATGAATATGTTAATCAACGGGAAGGATATCTTGGAATTAAGGTCAACGATCAACTTTATATTCTTGAACCCGGCATTTTTTAACCTTTTCGTGTATATGTAAAGCTCGACTACACCCATTTCATCCGGTTGTTTGATCTCTTCGGCAAAAAGCTCGGGAGATTCGAGTTCCGGATAATTCATGGTCTTTATTTTATTAATTTTGCCGGTTTCTATATCGTATTTTGTTATATTTTCCAGTATCCATGTTTCTCCATTCCAGGAAGCTTTTTCTGCAACGATCCTTTCCTTCAGAAAATCTTTGCCAAAGACAAAAATATCCACCCCCTTTGCGACTTTATGCTCGATAATATAAAGATCTATTTTAACAGGGGAGCCGTTTCTGCTTTTAAGCCATAAACTTCCTTCGCTGAATGAAAACCTTTTGCTTTTGCCTTTCAGCGTGTTTTTGAGCTCAATAGCCCTTCTTGAAGAATCAGGGACTATTATCTCTCCTGTTATAAATGCTATAAAACTCAATAGAACACTTGTCAGTATGAAAGGATAAAAAAGATTCCTTAATTTTCCGCCGGCTGCCTTGATCGCCGTGATTTCCTTTCTGTGGAATGCCTGGCCGGAGGTAAAAAGGCTGCAGATGAGCACGGACATGGGAAGCAGATAAAGGAAATTTCTTGGTGTGTTGAACAATGCGTAAAGAAGCAAATTGCTTGCTGACGGAAAGCGGAAGTTATCGATCTTGTTTATTATCTCCAGGAGGCTGAAGGTGATCGAAAGCCCGATTGTGATTATTAAAAGCAGCTTAAAGAAGTCTTTAAGGTAAAGTCGCTGGATTATCAGCATACTAATGAGAATTCCCTTTTCTGAACATCATCCGGGTAAATATCCCAAGGATTATAAAAGGCGTCCATGCCCCTGCGTAATGGGGTATTTTCCCGGAGATCGATACGTTCTCGCTATATACAAGCAACATGTAATAAAGGGTGAAGACAAGGAGTCCGAGGGCAAGGCCTCCGAGTTTTCCTGATTTTCCGGACATGAGCGACAGAGGCGGGCCAAGGAAAATAAGCATCAGGCATACTGCAGGCATTGAAAAACGGCGGTGGAGTTCGAGATACAGGGCTGTCTTTTCCTTGTAACCTTCGACTATCTTTGTCTTCTGAAGCAGTTCTGAAGGTGTAAGGTCGGCTTTTTTGGGCTCGGGCGTGTCAGAATCAAGGTTAAGGGTCATCTTATATTTTTCAAAAAAGAGTTCTGTCGTGTTCCTGTCTTTTGTTATGTTTATGTATCCGTTTTTAAGGAAAAGGCCGATACTCAGATCGTCCTGTATGAAGAATTTTCCCTCTTTTGCCATCAAGATCTTCGGTTCCTCCTTTTTGCGGTTGTCGTATATGAAAATTGTTTCCAGCTTATCAGAGGATGTCTTGCCTTTTACAATAATAACAATATCCTTAAAAGATGTATTGAAAGTCCCTTCTTCTATTGCATGGGTGGACCTTACGGCAATTATCTTTGCTATCTCGTCTCTCAGTTTGATGCTGCTTTTTGGTCCAAGATAAAAACTTACTGCAATACTTGCAAAAAAACATAAAAGGCCGATTATCATCACAGGGAATGAGATTTTGTTAAAATTCATGCCGCTGGCTTTCATAACCACAATCTCGCTGTCTAAATTCATCCTGCCATATACGAGGAGGGTCGAGACCAGCAACGACATCGGGATTGTCAGTATCAGAAGCTGGGGCTGCAGGTAAGAGATGATCTTTACCATATCGGATAATGATGCGCCTACTCCGGAGAGAAGCCTGCTTAATTTAAGCAATCTCTCCATCATAAGTATAGAGTTCATGAAGGCGATAGTTAATATGAAATTAATGAACAGTTCCTTCAGAACTGATCTGTATATAATTTTCAGCATGCAGAACATTTTAGCATAAATAAATGACAGTAATGGCGGCGCAGTCTCTTTTGAATTTCTTTATGTGTCTTATATTTGCAAGCCGACTGTTGAAAA
This sequence comes from Nitrospirota bacterium, assembly GCA_021813425.1. GTDB lineage: Bacteria > Nitrospirota > Thermodesulfovibrionia > Thermodesulfovibrionales > UBA6898 > JAKAKQ01. The sequence goes on along the minus strand of JAKAKQ010000055.1, from coordinate 7,250 downwards.
ATGGATACAGACATAGCATTTTATAAATAATTAACTTTAGAAATATTATTCTGAATAACTTCTTGAAAAAAAAGCATTTATTGCCTGAGGACTATTGATTTTTATAAAAAATTAAAATATGGCCTCTTTTTTGCTAACTCTATAGATACAATAAGTTATGCAAATTCAGGATTTTAAGAAATACCTTGACAAAAAACATGATGGAATGATATAAATTCTGCAAAATGAAATGACTTAATTTATATAGAACCAGTAATTTGCACACAGCTTCCGTTGGAAGCAGAACTTTATGCGGGGAGGTGATATCCAGATCAAGTTGTAAGAAGTCAGTAAAGAGGTGAATCCTGCTTTGCAGGATAAAATAATTTGAGTTTGGTCAATATGCGGCTTTACAAACTGCAAAACCAGACTCAGAACTTTGAACTAAAAAGAAGGAGGGCTAGCAAATTGAAAAAGTTTTTGGTAATAATTTTAGGCGCACTTTTAGTATTAAGTTTTGCAGCAAGCGCTTTTGCTATCCATGCTGAGATCCCGGCATAGACTCAGGCTGTCGTAGCAAAAAGCACAACCCAGATCGAATTGGGTGGTTTTCTGAGGACAAGAGGCTGGTATTTCAAAAATAGAGCCGCAGGCAATAATCCTTTTTCGACAAACTCACAGGCGTATTACGATCAGAGGGCAAAAATACTTGTAGATGCCAAGGTTACTCCGAACGTTGAAGGACTTATCGAGCTCCAGGCAGACTGGAACTGGGGAACCTTCAACACAAAGGCAGACAATCCGGATATAATACAGGCTTGGATACTTTATAAAGGCACAGGTCTTTTTGGATTCAATTCAGGATTAAAGATCGGTCATATGCCTTTGGCGCTTGGTGAGCAGCAGTTCTTCCAGCACACCACAAACGGTGACGATGCGATCGTATTCTTTATGGATCCGACAAAGGCCCTCCATATCGGACTGCTTACAATCAAGCTTGCTAATGATGGTGGCGCAAATGTGTTTACAACTACAGGATCAGCGACTAACAATACAGACGACCTTGATGCATATGTGGCTTTAATGACCTATAAGATCGATGATAAAAATACCATAGGTGCAAACTATACATACCTCAACAAGTCTGATATGCGCCTGAAACTTCAGAACCTCGGACTCCATGCAAATGGTAATATAGCAGGACTCGGATACAAGGGTGAATTGGATGTCCAGTTCGGCGATATTACAAATGATGTGAAGGCAAGAGGCTGGGGCCTTATGCTCGGGTTAAACTACAAGGTTAACCCTGTAAATATCAGGGCAAGCTTTGCATATGGAAGCGGCGACAAAGATTCAACTGATAAGCAGGAAGCTTTCCAGACATTCCTGAGCGATGTCGAGCACTACACAATCGCTTATGATTACAGGATTGCAACCACCGCCGGCGCCACACTTACCGGCATAAGCAATACAACATACTATAACCTCGGACTTGACTATTCACCTACAAAAGACATCAATTTGAAGCTCGATGGTTATTTACTCAGGGCATCCAGGACACCAAGCGGCGTTTCAAAGAGCGCAGGCTGGGAACTTGATGCAGGACTTAAGTATGCCGTAGCAAAGAACCTTAATTACATAGTTGACTTAGGATACTTCAAGGCAGGCAATTTCTATGAAGATACCTACGGTTCAAGAGAGAAAGGTTCTACAGTAGTAAGACAGCAGCTCATACTCAGCTTCTAATTACTGAATACCTGGTTTTCGAAAGGCGGGTCAATATGACCCGCCTTTTTTTATGGTTTTGAGAGGACGAGAACTCTCTGTTGTCTTGTCACAGGGTTCCCTCTGTCATTCTGAACGAAGTGAAGAATCTTATAGATATTTCGCTTCGCTCAATATGACAGTTTGATACCCAGCAGCTTGCTGCAGGGTCCTTCATTGTGAGCATAAGAAAAATTATAAAATTTAAAGTATAGTAAGTTATATTAAATAGATTATGGATTACCTCAGAATTATAAATAAATTCAGAAAAATTAATATCCTTGTCATAGGCGACCTGATCCTTGACCATTATATATGGGGAAAGGTGAACAGGATATCTCCGGAGGCGCCTGTGCCCGTTGTTGAGGTTGCCAGAGAAAGTTTTATGCTTGGAGGCGCTGCCAATGTTGCGCATAATATAGTCTCCCTTGGTGGCAGGGCATCTGTCATAGGCATAAACGGGAAGGATGTTGCAGGAGAAGCGCTTGTGAATATGCTTGAGCAGAAAGGCGTTGACTGCAGCGGCGTATTTGACTCAAACAGGCCCACAACTTTAAAGACAAGGGTGATTGCACATAACCAGCAGGTGGTAAGGTTCGACAGGGAAGACAGCAAGTACATTGAAGGGAAAATACTGAAAGGCTTACTGGATTATATAAATTCTGTTATTCCCGGACATGATGCAATAATAATATCAGACTACAAGAAGGGAATGGTTTCATCTGAGCTCATAAAAGGTATTTTGAGGAACCCGAAGGCAAAAAAGATGTTTATCGCCGTTGATCCCAAGGTCGGGCACTTTGGTTTTTACAGGGGCGTATCATTGATAACGCCGAATGAGATGGAGGCATCAAGCGGTTCGAATATCGAGATCAAGGACGATAAAACGCTGGTTAGCGCCGGGAAGATACTTATGAGAAAGGTCGGATGCAGGGCTGTTCTCGTAACAAGGGGTAAGCAAGGAATGAGCCTGTTCGAAAAGAATAAGATTACCAATATCCCCACAGTGGCAAGAAAGGTCTACGATGTCACAGGCGCAGGGGATACAGTTATATCGGCTTTTACACTTGCCTATGTGTCAGGGGCGAGCATGGAACAGGCTGCTATTGTCGCAAATCACGCCGCCGGTATAGTTGTAGGGGAAGTGGGCACAGCAGTGGCAACTCCCGAACAATTATTCGAGTCATTTAAAAGCGAGGAGTAAGGAGTGAAAAAAAAACAGGCAGTTGCATTATATTCAGGAGGGCTTGACAGCACGCTCGCAATATTAGCTGTGTTAAGACAGGGCATTGAGGTGAAGGCCGTTACCTTTCTGAACCATTTCGGTTGTGATATCTCTGACAGGTCTTCATGTTCAAAGGACCCCTTTTCAGCGGCTGAAAAATTCGGATTCGAAGTAAAGATGTGCCACCTTTCAGATAAATTCATAGAGATCGTAAAGAACCCTAAATTCGGACATGGCAGGAATATGAACCCCTGCATGGACTGCAGGATCCTCATGCTTAAAGAGGCAGGGGAATTTATGGATATGACAGGTGCGGAATTCATAATCACAGGAGAGGTATTGGGACAGAGACCTATGAGTCAGAGAAGGGATGCGCTGAATATTATTGACAGGGAAGCCGGATTAAAAGGGCATATCCTGAGGCCATTGAGCGCAAAATTGCTGAATCATACAGTGCCTGAGGAAAAAGGTATTGTTAACAGGGAGCTGTTATATGGCTTTAGCGGCCGTTCGAGAAAACCGCAGATGGCCCTTGCGGAAGAATTCGGTCTTAAAGATTATCCTGCTCCTGCAGGCGGCTGTTTATTAACAGAGCCGAATTATTCATACAGGCTGAGGGAACTTCTTAATTATAACCCGAATCCTTCGGTTGAAGACCTGCACCTTTTAAGGCTGGGAAGGCATTTCAGGCTTTCGCCTGAGTGCAAGGTGATTGTAGGAAGGGACAAGGATGAAAATGAAAGGTTGTTAAGGCTTGTGGATAACAAAGGGCTCTATCTGAGGGTTGAAGGTTATGGAAGTCCTATAGCAATTATAAGAGGCGATGCAAGCGAGGAATTTATCAGGACCGCAGCATCGATATGTGCAAGATATTCAGATGCACGGGAACTCCATGCTGTGGATGTAAAAGCCATTAATGAGAGAGGTTCCTTAAGGCTTAACATTACGCCTGCAAACAGTTATAGAATCGAAGAGTACAGGATAGAGAAAAAAGATAAAAATAAACTTTTATCGCGTACATAATAGTTTGAATGACAAATAAAAGCCCTCGCCATTGTCTGGTATATATATTTTTAGCTCTTCTTTTAATAATAATATTTACAGTCGCAATCCCCCCTTTTTTCAGATATGTATTGGGCGGCGAGAAGATTGTCAATACACATGAATATAAATGGATTAAAAGTGATCAGCCGGCCCGTGACGATTTCAGTATTTACAAAAAATGGATCGTCAAGATTTCCTATGCGGACTCTTTTTTGAAGGTAATTTATATAAACCTGAAAAATCTGCCGTTTTTGATCAAGGATTATTTCTTTTTTGCAGACATCGGATATAAAAGATATTTCGATGTGACAGACGAGCATTTTTCTGTAAGTGTGTCTGTCGACAATATAGACCTTAAGGTGTTGAAGAAACTTATAGAAGAGTTGAATGTAAAACATGTCCTGGTCAGAGTGCCTTACTATAAAGGTAAAGTCTTCAGTCATGTGGATAAGGAGAAAATAGAGAAAGGCATTATATATCTTGCCAAAAACCGGATCGATGTGCTGGTTTCCATCATTCAGTCTCGTGAAGCGGTTAATGACATGATATCCTGGAGAAACCACGTTAAAGAGGTATTTGATGCGTTTACGCCTTATTGCAGGAATTTCATTATTGGCCATGCACCGAACAGGGGGAAATGGGGCATATGGGATTTCGGGCTGAATGAGTATAAGTCCCTTTTCATATCTGCAAGGGATGCGGCAGATGAGTATGATGGAATTAAATTGCTCGGCCCTTCTGTTATTGATTTTGAATGGCAGTATATGACAGCTATCCTTGATGTTATGAGGCCTGACGATATAGATGTGGTTAATTCGCTCCTTTATGTAGACAGGAGGGGAGCGCCTGAGAATAAACAGACGGGGTTTGATATATCGGATAAAATAACTCTCATTTATGCCGTTGCAAACAAATACTCTAAAGGGATACCTTTGTGGATTACAGAGGTGAACTGGCCTTTAAAAGGGCAGGAAGGATACAGTCCGGCTGCGGGTGGAGAAAGCGAAGAGGACCAGGCAAGCTATCTGGTGAGATATAACACATTGGTTGCATGCTCGGGATTTGTAGAGAGGATATACTGGTGGCAGTTGATCGCAAAGGGTTATGGACTGATCGATAATACAGACGGAGTTCTGAGAAGACGGCCGGCATTTTATGCCTTCAAAACACTGAAGTCGCAGCTTACCGGTTCGACATATTTATCGAAACTCAGTGACGGCAATTATTATGTGTTCACATTCAAAAAGGGAGAAGAATTCATCTATATAATGTGGACAACGAAAGGGGAAGTCGAAATGACATTCCCAAAAGAGGGTAAGGTGCTCGGCAGGGACGGGCGCAATATGGGATATTCAAAAAAAGTCATTATAGGGAAGGACCCCGTCTATGTACGCATCCGGAAATATTAATAATTCCGGCATGGAGAAAAAGAATCTTCATCTGTTACTGACGGTATCGGCAGCGATCCTGCTGATGTTTTATAACCTCTGGGTCCCCAGCATATGGAATCCTAATGAGGCCTTTTATGCTGAAGCAGCCAGGGAGATGCTGGAGACAGGGGATTTTCTTGTCCCTCATTTTAATTATGAGCCGCGTTTTCAAAAACCTGCGCTTCTTTACTGGCTGGTCTCAGCTTCTTATCTGATATTCGGGATAACCGAGTTTGCTGCAAGGATTGTATCTGCTGTGCTCGCATCGGGGACGGTTCTGGTTACTTTCCTGACCGGCAGGCTTGTATGCAAAAGCACAAGAGGCGGTCTTTTGTCAGCGGTTGTGCTGGCAACGAGTTTTGAGTTTAATCAGGCCGCAAGGTATACCTCACCTGAGATGACGCTGCTTTTTTTTACAGCCTTTGCCCTCTATGCATTTCTTGAAGGTCTGACCAGATCCAATAGATACTGGTTTTATGCAAGCTATGTCTGCATGGGTCTTGCTGCTTTGACCAAGGGACCTGTCGGTTTTATCCTGCCATCACTATGCATAGCGGTTTTTTTTGTTGTTACAGGAAGGTGGGATGCACTGTCTAAAATAAAACCGCATTACGGCATTGCCATTATTGTTTTCATTGCCGCCCCCTGGTTCTTATACATGATCCATACATTCGGGGAACAATATACATCTGTGGTGTTCGGGGAAAATGTGAAAAGATTTATGGGAGAATACGGGAAATCAGGCAATATATTTTATTACTTTTCAGTGCTCCCATGGAATTTTCTGCCATGGTCCCCGTTTCTGGTAATTGCATCCATAAGCTTCGTTAAAGACTATATCAGGAAAGATCTTAACGAGAAAGATATTTATATCGGCGTATGGTTTTTAACAGTCTTCGGTTTCTTTTCGCTTTCTGCCGGGAAACTGCCGCCGTATTTATTGCCTCTTTTCCCGGCCGCTTCTGTTATGGCAGGGAGATATTTTGACAGGAAGATCGAGAATGAAGAAAGTTCCGGCAAGGTTCTCATGCTGCTGTCATTATTTGTTTTTTTATTAATAATATCCGCTGTTGTTTCCCTTTCACTGACGCTTGGATTGAGCTCATATTCATTGATCGCAGGATTGTCATCCTTCTCTTTGCCTGCGGTGTTTATTCTTAAGGACAGGAAACCATCAGGCATTTTCCTTTCAACCGGTGTGGCAATGCTTGTTTTTTTGTTTTTCTTCCTGACTTTTATACTGCCTCATATCGAGATGAAACGCCCTTACAGGCTTATAGGGGAAAGGATAAATAATTATGACCCTCAAAAAAAATCCGAGTTTGTTTCGCTGGGTTATCTGCCTGATAATCTCCCTTATTATGCAAAACGACAGGTCCGCAGGCTGAAAAATATTAATGAAATCGAGTCGAAAAACATGGCAGGGCCAAAGATTGTTATGCTCAGAGAAAGCGATTATTTAAAAATGGACAGCAGTATGAAAATCTCCTGCGGGATTCTCGATCGGTTTCAACTTTATACAAAATCGGAGTCGAGGTTCTTAAAGTTCATACAATCTGTGAAAAGCGGAAAGGATTTCGATAATTTCATCCTGCTGAAATGTGATCCGAAATAAAGCCGCTCAAATACTATGTCACTGGCCATATATGGAAAAAATTATAAATAATGAGGGTTAGTTGAAGAAAAGCGGAATGCCTCATAAACACAATAAATCGACATGATAATTGAGACTGCACTCCTCATTTTGATGATAATTCCTCTCAAGAGCACGCTTAGACTTCTTCTTTTTCGGGTATAGGAGCTTTTTT
>JAKAKQ010000332.1 GCA_021813425.1 Nitrospirota bacterium | reverse complement strand
AAGAGCGAAGAAAGAAGATTTCAGAAAAATACTGGCTAAAGTTCCAAGCCGTAAGCCAATACAGGGAGATGAGTTATAGATTTTGGCTAATCGGGGGAGGGACGGTAATTAGCCGTCCCTCCCCACAACACCCCCGACAGGTCGGGATCTACGACCATCATGCGGGTCCCTGCCTACCGGCAGGCAGGCGTAATGGGCGTTTCGCAGAAATTATCCCGATAGTCACAGGGATACGCTCGCATATGGTACGATCTCTGATCCCCTGCCGCACCTCATCAGGCTGTTGTTCATATGGTCGAGTTCATCCAGTCCAATCCGCTTCATAACATCACCCAGCGTCTTTGAATTCCCTGCGGCAGAGACCACAGGGCTTAATAGTTATAAATATTAAATAGAGTTATTAATAGAATTACTATTTTAAATTTGACAAGATACAGATTATTGATATAAATTTTATAAAGGGGATGTAGGGTTTGATGAAATTAGGAACAATTGGCAAGTTATTCCTCCGGCAGGAGAAGGAAGATGGTTAAACTTAACTGTTGGGAGTTCAAGCAATGCGGCCGACAGCCAGGCGGCGCTCATGTTAATGACCACGGGATATGCCCTGCCTCAACAGAAAAAAAACTTAATGGAGTGCACGGAGGCATAAATGCCGGAAGGGCATGTTGGGTTGTAAGCGGGACACTATGCGATGGAGAGGTCCAGGGAACGTTTGTTAAGAAATATGACAGCTGTATGGAATGTGATTTTTACAACAAGGTTAAGGAGGAAGAAGCCTCGAATTTTCAGTTCTCAGCAAGTCTCTTTATGACATTGCATTAATACTTAAAATTACACCTCTTTTTTACAGGCCGGATATCTTTCCCTGCTTCAGGCACAAGATTATCTACCGTCCGCTTTTCAATGGAATCTTAAATGATTGACATGTTTTATAAAAACCCTGTAAATTACATTTACTGATCCTTAGTGAAATATCAGGGGTCGTAAGGAGGGCCTTAATATGAAAAAAATAACCGGATTGCTATCATGCTGTGTTTTGATTTTTTCCATGCTTTTTCTTCAGGGATGTGCATCGGACACGCCCTTTGTCAAAAAAGACACAAAATCACTCTCACCCTTAAAGGTTGTCAGGCATGAGACGCCCCCCATCCTCAGGAGCACCATGGCCGAAACGTTTTTTCTTTCGACTGCTGCAGTAGCATTGCCTGGAGGGTCTGCCCTACTGGTGTTAAGCGATGAGTACGCAAAGTCAAAAGGCGGTGAAATGCAGATGAAGATACCGGATTTCGGGAACCTTGTGATGCATAAATTTGTCGAAAAAATGAATGGGGGATTAATCAAGTTCCCTGTATTTACAGTCGAAAACAAGCCTGTGATCGAGGATTATGCCGATTCATGCACTGTTATAGAATTCAGAGTAAAAAGAGTTGCTTACGGCTATCTTGATTTCATCAGGGGCGGAGGCAACGGGGTCTTAACAAAGTGCACCGTAACGATGAAGGACTCCAGCGGAGATATACTATGGGAAAAGAATTTCACTTATCTGTCGAAAGATTTTGAAAGGACCAGGGAGATAGATGAATACGAGGCTGATGACGGGAAACTCCTGAAAGAGGAACTTGAGTTCGCTGCTGAAAAGACCGTTTCAGACTTTGTCGCCCATCTAAACGGTGAACAGCTATACGCCAACCAGTAATAGACTTTTGAGCGCTGCATACAGAACTAAAACAAGACCCCGACTTTGGTCGGGGTCAAAAATAAACTGATAATTACCCGGCTTTAAGAAACTACTATAGTGCGTCATAAATTATCTTCTTTGAGTGTCATTCTGAGCTCAGCGAAGAATCTCGTGAACTCAACGAGTTGCGAGACCCTTCACGGAGCCTGTCCTGAGCGGGATTCTTCAGTCGCTTCACTCCTTCAGAATGACAAAAGCGAAGGGTTCAGGGTGACAGTTTATAAGCAAAGAAGCGTTTGACGCACTACACTACAGATGTCTGTCTATCCTGTCCTTTACCTCGGAAAGTTCAAACTCATACTTCTGGGGCTTCCTTCCGAAACAGGTGCCGAGGCTTTCAAAGAGCGCGATCTCACTGATATCAACTTCCCTGCGTTTTATCGCTTCCGATGTAGGCATATAAAGGACCTTCTGGCCGCTTACATCCACTATTGTATTCCCGGATTTCCCTTCAAGCAAAAGGAGGACTGCTGCTGCGCCTGCCTTATGCCCGAAGTTAACGTCAAAGGCAGAGGACTGTCCTGAGCGGACAAGATGACCTGGCGTTACTTCCCTTACCTCAGGTATCACATAAACACCCGGGGCATACATACCGGTCTTCTTCATGAAATCCGGCACTTCAGGATCCTTCTTCAGTCTTTTTTCGAGCTGCTGCCTTACATATTTTCCGGCGCCGGCAAGTTTCTTATGACCGAAGGCATCTACTCCGGCGGACTCGTCATAAAGCATTTCACCGCTCGCATTTTTAAGGCCCTCTGCAACTACGATTATATATGTCCCTGCCTTTACATCACTCCTTAATATTCTGCCAAAATAAGTTGCCTTCATGTGTTCGTATACAACATCAAAGTCAACAGGTATCTCAGGTATCAGAATACAGTCAGCCTCGGCTCCGATTCCCCCGCGCAATGCAGTATGTCCCACATATCTGCCGAATACCTCCATGATAATAATACGGTTGTGGCTCATTCCCGTTGTCTTGATATCCCTTGTAAAAATAGCTATCCTGTTGATCGAAGAATCACCTCCGACACTGTATGGCTGAAGGTCAAGGTCCATCGTCTTGGGGACATGAATACACGGAATACCCTGAGAAGAAAGGTCGACAACAACACTGCCCGTATCATCGCCGCCGCTTATGATCAGGGCATCTATACCGAACTTCTTCAGGCCGTTCTTTATCCTTTCATATTTGTTCGGGTCATCTATCTTGCTTATCTTGACCCTTGAATGACCTGCCTCAGAACCTGCGAGTGAGGCTTCAATACGGCTGACGCGTTCTGCATTGAGCAGGACAACGTTTTC
>JAKAKQ010000085.1 GCA_021813425.1 Nitrospirota bacterium | reverse complement strand
TCAACATATTGATAAAACGAGATTCTTCGCGGAGTTTATCCTGAGAGAGAAAAGGAGATTCTTCACACTGTTCAGAATGACAAACGAAGGGCTCAGAATGACATTTTGTATACAAATGCTATTTGTGAAACAGGCTCTACACATTCGAATAAATAATACTTGACAGAATTAGTAGACTATTTTAATCTTAGATATGCTCAGGTTATCTACTAAATGCCAGTATGGAGTCAGGGCGATGTTCGAGATCGCAAAGGGATACAATTCAGGGCCTGTGACCATTAAGGAAATCTCGGAGAAACAGGACGTATCAGTTGCATATCTCGAACAGATACTCAATCAGCTCCGTAAGGCAGGGATCATAAAGAGTGTCAAGGGACCTGGTGGCGGTTATATACTTGATAAGGAGCCGGGCAGTATCAGTATAGGGGCAATTCTCAGGGAACTCGAAGGGCCTGTTGCGATAACATCGTGCCTTGACCCTAAGGAGGGGTGCATAAGGGTTGAAGGTTGTGTTACTCATCTTTTATGGAAGTCTCTCGGGGAAAAGATAGAGGCCTTTCTCGATAATATGACTTTACAGGATCTGATAAATGGGTCTGAATCACGCGGGGAGCAGTTGATAACGATAACCAGAAAGGGCAAAAGAATTAGAAAATGAAAAAGTGCATTGCCCTTAATAATCAGGCATGAAATTTGTTGAAAACGTAAAACCGGACGTTACTACAGATATTGTATACATGATGTGTCCCATGCATCTTCTGAAGCTCGAAGAACAGATAAAGGAGCTTGAACAGGGACAGATACTCGAAATAATTACTGACTATGACGGCGCACTCGAAGACATCCCTTCGTGGTGTGAAAAGACAGGGAATGAGTTTCTCGGTATGGAGGATTCGGGTGATTTTTTTAAATTTTATATAAAGAAGACTGCGAGGTAGATTATGAAAAAATGTTATTTTGACCATGTAGCCACGAACCCTTTGCATCCTGATGTCCTTGATGCAATGATGCCGTATTTCAAAGAAGATTTCGGCAACCCGCTGAGTATCTACGAATACGGTATGAAGGCGAAGAATGCTATCGAAGACGCAAGGGAAAAGGTTGCCGGCCTTGTCAACTCAAAACCTGCCGAGATTATTTTTACATCGAGCGGGGCAGAGGCCAACAACTTCGCATTAAGGGGGATTGCGCTTGCAAGACAGAACGAGGGCAAACATATACTGGTTTCAAGGATGGAGCACCACTCAATACTGAACTCTGCACGGTTTCTCGAAAAGAGCGGGTTTGCCGTTACTTATCTTCCAGTAGATAAAAAGGGGTTTGTTAATCCTGATACTGTTAAGAAATCGATAACGAAGGAAACCACATTGATATCCGTGATCCATGCAAGCAGTGAGGTCGGGACAATTGAACCCCTGAAAGAGATCGTAAAAGTAGCCAAAGAGAACAACATTGTTGTTCATACCGATGCAGTTGCCACAACAGGGAATATACCTGTCGATGTCAAGGATCTGGGCATTGATCTGCTGAGCATGGCTGCGCACCAGTTTTATGGACCAAAGGGTGCAGGCGCCCTTTATATAAGACAGGGGATGAGGATAGTCCCGCTGATTTACGGAGGTATTCAGGAAACAGGAAGAAGGGCAGGAACGGAAAACGTTCCTGCAATAGTAGGAATGGGAAAGGCTGCAGAACTTGTAAGGGTCGAGTTGCAGAACAGGATTGAATATCTGCGACCGATGAGAGACCGTATTATCGACACCATGTCGGGCGTAGAAAACGTATATCTTACAGGAGACCGGCAGAACAGGCTCCCGGGACATGCGAGTTTCTGTGTTGAATTTATAGAAGGAGAAGCGATGCTTCTTCTCCTTTCGGCAAAGGGCATATTTTCAGCAAGCGGTTCGGCCTGTTCGTCAAAGGCTCTGAAGGCTTCACCCGTGCTGCTTTCGATGGGGATATCATCAAGCCTTGCTCAGGGATCAATAGTTTTCAGCCTTGGAATGGGAAATACATCTGAAGACATCGAATATCTGCTTGGTGAATTCCCGGCGGTTATAAAAAGACTAAGAGAAATTTCCCCCTTTGCAAAAGGATGGGGGGATAAGGAGGAAGGTGGAGAATGTATAGTGAAAAAGTAATGGACCATTTTACAAATCCGAGAAATGTCGGCGATATGGAGGATGCGGACGGAGTCGGCATAGAAGGAAATCCTACCTGCGGTGATGCGATGAAGATATATATCAAGGTAAAAGACAACAGGATTGTAGATGCAAAGTTCAAGACTTTCGGTTGCGGCGCTGCCATTGCTGTCAGCAGTATGGTGACCGAGATGGTAAAGGGCAAGACACTCGAAGAAGCATTGGCCATATCCAAAGAAACAGTTGCTGATGCGCTTGGCGGACTTCCTGCGCAGAAAATGCACTGTTCGAACCTGGGCGCAGATGCATTAAAGAAAGCGATTGAAGACTATAAAAGCAGGCCTAAACAATAGGTTCTTTGGAGATAGAAGCGGATACGGGATTGTTGAAACCCTGATTGTTATCATAATAATCAGCATACTGGTCGTTGTTGTTATAAGCCGTTATGAAGATATCTTGTGGGAGGCGAGAAAGACCGCACTTCAATCTGAGCTCATTAATATCAGACAGTCGCTGACTTTATTCAGGCTGACCAGGAACAGATACCCGAAATCCCTGACCGAACTTGTAACGACAGATATTGTTTTTCCGCATTCGGATCCAAGAGAAGATGTTTTTAAAGGGAAATATCTGGATCATTACTCGGTCGGGGAAAAAGGAGACATTCTGGACCCTTTCGGATTACCCTACCTTTATAATACGGCTACAGGAGAGGTGAGATCCCAGAAAAAGGGATTTGAAAACTGGTAGTCTGTGTTATTGTTATTTGTCCGATTTCTTTACAAAGAATAAAGGATGCTGGTAATATATTCTTTTTTGGGAGAGGTGGCCGAGTCGGTCGAAGGCAGCCGCCTGCTAAGCGGTTGTGGGGGTAAAACCTCACCCAGGGTTCGAATCCCTGCCTCTCCGCCATTTGGAGGCAGAAACAGTAATTAGTGAAATTAATCAAAAGTTAAAAGTCTTTATCTTTTAACTTAATAACAGGAGGTTGATTATGAAGAAGGAAGTATTAGCAGTAGTATGCGGTCTTTCGCTGGTACTGGCAGCCGGTGCATGTAAGAAAAAGGAAGAAAAGCCGCCAGTGCCGCAGACCGGTATGCCCGGGCAGCAGCAGCCTATGCCCCCGGGTCATCAGGCGATGATGCCAAAGGGAGAAACATCAATTGTGGTCCCTGATACAGTCAAAGGGAAGTGGAAGGGAGTTGTTCTTGTTGTGGAAGACAAGACGACAAAGAAGAAGGAAGAATTGACTATAAACGTTAACAGCGACATGAAGGTGCCGAATTCAAACCTGAAGATATCTGTCGGTGAGTTCCTTCCGGACTTTAAGATGGACGGTCTTACACTTACTTCTGTATCTAATGAGCCGAACAATCCCGCTGCTGCGATAAATGTATCCGAGAATGGAAAGCAGATATTCCCTGCTGAACAGGGGAAAAAGTGGGGATGGCTCTATACAAAGTTCCCTACGGTACATCCTTTTGATCATCCCAAATACAGTATTTCTCTGAAAAACGGGGTAAAGAAGGGATAATATAACAGGTGTGCGCCCTTAGCTCAGCTGGATAGAGCATCGGACTACGAATCCGCAGGTCGGGGGTTCGCCTCCCTCAGGGCGCGCCACCTTAAAATAGTGAACAGTACCGAAGAAGATATTTTTTTTATGAGGGTGGCTTTGGAAGAGGCCGGCCTTGCTTTTCAGAAGGGGGAAATCCCTGTTGGGGCGGTGCTTGTAAAAGACGGAAGCATCCTCAATAAATCACATAATCTCAGAGAGACTTTAAAAGACCCCACGGCCCATGCTGAGATCCTTGTTTTAAGAACAGCGACCGACATATCGGACAGCTGGCGTTTGACCGGGACTACACTTTATGTTACCAAGGAGCCCTGCATTATGTGTACGGGCGCAATTGTCAATTCAAGGATCGGCAGGCTTGTTTATGGCTGCAAAGATATAAAGGCCGGAGCAGTGGACAGCCTGTATAATATTCTTGATGACAAGAGGTTAAACCATCGGGTAGAGGTTGTATCCGGCGTGCTTGAGGATGAATGCGCCGCCCTCCTGAAAAGATTTTTCCGGGAAAGAAGATAACGTAAAGTTCACATTTTCTTATTTACAGCCTTATATATTTCTGCTATTATTACTCAAAAAACAAAGGGTTAAAAATATTAAAGATATGCGCTTTGTTTATTTCCTTATAATCGGCTTCACCTGTATCCTGTGTCCAATTGCTAATGCGATGGATATTAGTTCTGCCCCTGTTTTACTGGCTGATGCTTCTGACCTGCAAACCGGATCAGATAAGCTTTCGACAAAATCCCGCATTTATGTTAAAAAAATCAGGATTGCAGGCAGCACAAGATTTTCAGAAGAAGAGCTTGCATCTGTAACAGCGCCATACGAAAACAGGGAGATCACATTTGAAGAACTTCAGTCACTGCGCCAGGGACTTACACAATATTACATAGACAGGGGTTATATAAATTCCGGAGTTATCATCCCTGACCAGCAGGTCGTAGATGGAACAGTCACCTTAAATGTTATAGAAGGTTCGGTTACAAAAATAGATGTTGAAGGCAATAAACACTTTCGGTCTTTTTATATAAAGGACAGGCTGAATCTTGCATTGGGTATCCCTGTCAATATCAATAATATCCAACGGGCCCTTCAGTTGTTGCAGCAGGATCCCCGAATCAGACGTATTAATGCGGAAATGAGTCCCGGGGTCATGCCGGGAGAAGCTGCCCTTAAGGTTAAGATTGATGAGGAAAGACCGTACAGGATTGCACTAACTGTCGGCAACAACCAGTCGCCGAGCGTGGGTTCATACAGGGGTGAGATATTGCTGGCGCACCAGAACCTCTTTGGTCTTGGAGATATACTTGAAGGCAGGTTCGGTATAACAGAAGGAACGGATGATATATTTCTGAGTTATTTGATTCCTGTCACATCACGTGACACAACAGTAAAAATATACTACCGTAAGAGTGAAAGTACTGTTGTTGAAGAGACGTTTAAAAGGCTGGACATCGAAAGCATATCCAAAACATTCGGGTTAACGATAAGCCATCCCTTTTATAAGAAACCCGGCCGGGAATTTACCCTGTCGCTTTCCGGTGAGATACGAAGAAATGCTACATATCTTCTTGGCAGACCATTCTCTTTCTCTGATATAAACGATAGTGTAACCCATGTGACAGCCTTGCGTTTTTCTCAAGAGTGGATTAGCCGCAGCCAGACAGAGGTGATAGCATTGCGTTCCAATTTCAGCCTTGGGATAAATGCGTTTGGCGCAACAATAGATGAAAGGGGTTCAGACGGAAGGTTCCTGTCCTGGACCGGGCAGGCTCTCTGGATAAGGCAGTTGTCTGAAGCGGGGATACAGATGGTATTCCGCACGGATATCCAGCTGGCTAATGATTCTCTCCTGCCTATGGAGAAGTTTTCGGTAGGTGGGATGAACAGTGTGCGTGGCTATCGTGAAAACCTGCTCGTAAGAGATAACGGACTTGCAAGTTCAATCGAATTTCGATTCCCGGTTCTTCGAAATCAGCAGGGAGAACCTGTTCTTCAATTTGCCCCTTTTGCTGATTTTGGCTGGTCCTGGAATACAAACAGGCATACCCCTGATCCCAGAACAATATCGAGTGCTGGAGCAGGCCTGAGATGGGCGATCAAGCAGGGTGTCCTTTTCCAGATATATGCAGGCCATCACTTAAGAAAAGTTAAAAATGCTGATTATGACCTTCAGGATGACGGGATCCATTTTCAGTTGAGCTGGCAGATACTTTAAAAGGAGGGCTATTTTAGTGATGAAACACTATATAGATTCGATGCGTTATCTTTTAATACTGTCATTTCTGTTTGTCCTCCCTTCTGCCGGACAATCTGAAATTACTTTGGACGGCTCATTCGGGACAGGAGGGTCAATCACAGGTCCCAACTACCTGATAAATTCAGACATGGGGAAGCTGATGGACAGAAATCTCTTTCACAGCTTCGACAGGTTCAACATAGACAGGACGGAGAGCGCGACTTTCACCGGCCCTGATACTGTGCAAAATATTATTTCCCGTGTTACAGGAGGAAGCCAATCGAATATTGACGGGTTGCTGAGGTCAACGATACCAGGGGCAGACCTTTTCTTTATAAACCCTGCAGGCGTAGTATTCGGACCTAATGCCACACTGGATGTTACGGGTTCTTTTCATGTCAGCACTGCTGATTATATTACATTAAGTGACGGTGGAAGGTTCGACGCGTCAAATCCCGGCAGCAGTGTTCTGACTGTTGCGCCGCCTTCTGCCTTCGGCTTTCTGTACAACAGTCCGAAGGATATAACCCTGAACGGCAGTTTCCTGCAGGTAAATGAAGGATATACCCTGTCACTTATCGGGGGCAACCTGAATATCCGGGATGCCTCTGTTTACGCGCCTTCAGGGGCGATTAACCTTATCGCGGTTGCTTCTTCCGGTGAAGTCTCATTTAGTGATGCAGGGCTTAATGTTGATACATTTGCACAACTCGGAGAGATCGATATCCTTAATTCATCTTCCGACCGGTCGGCTGTCGATATATTTACGATCGGCAACGTCGACGTAAGCGGAACCGGAGGCGGGAGCATTTTCATCAGAGGAGGGCAGTTTGTTATTGATAACGGTTGGATTTTTGCCGATACATGGGGGGACAGGAATGCCGAAGGGATCGATATAAAAATAAGCGGCGGAATTGTTGCTACAAATAATTCTCGCATAACCTCCAAAACAGTGGGGGGAGGAAATGCCGGTTATTTAACAGTTGATGCGGAAAATCTGATGCTGGACAGTTTTTCATATATATCTGCTATGACCGACGGCAGTGGCAATGCAGGGGACGTGGTGATAAATGCAGGAAGCCTGGATTTGCAGAACGGGTCACAGATCAACAGTTTCAGCAGAGGTGCAGGCAACGGAGGGGCGGTCATAGTAAATGCAACAGATTCGGTCTTTATCTCAGGATATTATATAGACGATTTTGGAGATAAATATCTTTCCGGCCTTTTCTGTACTTCAGAAGGAGATCCGGGAGGAAACGGGGGCTATATCTCTGTGACAACCCCTTCAATAAATATGGACAATAGTGCATTGATAACCACCACATCCTTAGGCAGCGGAAATTCGGGGAATATAGAAATAAACGTCGGAAGCTTGAGTCTGCAGAATGGAGCCCAGATCCTCAGTGACAGCCGTGGAACAGGCGATGGCGGCACAATAGTGGTTAACGCTACCGATTCCGTATCAATCTCCGGATATTCCGAAGACGAAAGCGGCACACAGTATCTCTCCGGCTTTTTTTGCTCCACAAACTTTATGGGTGAATCCGGCTATATACAGATAAAAACTACTTCACTTAACATGGATGGTGGAATCATATCAACAAGCGCCTATGGCGATGGGAATGCCGGATATGCAGTGCTTGAAGTCGGTGATTTAAATTTAACTAATTATGCATTAATTAAAAGTGATACGCATGGGGCCGGTTCCGGAGGCGGAATTGAAATAACCTCCTCGAACTCTATTTCCATACAGGATTCTTATATAACAACAGAAGGTCATT
This sequence comes from Nitrospirota bacterium, assembly GCA_021813425.1. GTDB lineage: Bacteria > Nitrospirota > Thermodesulfovibrionia > Thermodesulfovibrionales > UBA6898 > JAKAKQ01. The sequence goes on along the minus strand of JAKAKQ010000085.1, from coordinate 8,119 downwards.
ATACTGGAGAATCAGGTTTTATCATGATTAAATCTCCTTCACTTAATATTACAGGAACGGGAACTATTTCAACGAGCGCCTTTGGCGATGGGAATGCAGGATATCTCTCTCTTAATGTTGACGATTTACTCTTAAAAGACTTTGCCATAATCAAGAGTGATATCCACGGAAAGGGCTCTGGAGGGGCTATAGTCATAACCGCAGCGAATTCTGTTTCTTTAAAAGATTATTCTTATATTTCTACAGAAGGGCTGTTTGGTTCCAGCGGTGAAGCCGGTTATATTTTTGTGGAGGCGCCTTTACTGAATATTGACAGCGGGCATATAACGTCAAGCGCCTGGGGAGACGGCAACGCCGGATATATCGAATTGAAAGTCGGTGATCTGGAATTAACCAATTGGGGTTCGATCGAAAGCAATACCTGGGGTGCAGGTTATGGAGGTGAAATCAATATTAATGCCTCCAATTCCATTTCTGTCCTGGATAATTCATACATAGCATCAAAAGGTCAGTGGGGTTCTACAGGAGAAGCAGGCTTTATTTTTATAAATGCTCCTTCAGTTTTTATGGATAAAGGAAGTATTTCGAGCGATGCCTATGGCGAAGGCAACGCAGGGTATATAGCGATGCACGTCGGGGATCTTATCCTGACCAATGCATCTGAAATCAAAAGTGATGTGTGGGGTGCAGGGCTTGGCGGAGGGATCAATATTAATGCCTCCGGATCAGTTATGGTCTCCGATTCCTCGATAACTACAGAAGGGCAATATGGTTCAACAGGATTTGCAGGCTATATTCAGATCGATGCCGGGACATTTACCATGGATAATGGAAAGATTGCCTCTACAGCGCAGGGAGAAGGCGATGCAGGAAATATTGAGCTTAATGCAGGTGATCTGGAAATTAAGAACTTATCGGTTATTGAAAGTGATACATTAGGCTCAGGAAATGGCGGTTTTATAGGTATAACTGCCTCCAATTCTGTTACGGTTTCGGACAACTCTTCCATATCTACTGAATCGTATTCTTCAGGTCTCGCCGGATCTGTCTGGATAGAGGCCCCTTATATTCAGGGGGATGGTTTTTCGGTAATATCTGCTAATGCACACAGCAGCGGCAATGCCGGAGAAGTCGTGGTAAAAGCGGACAAACTGATATTAAAAGGCGGCAGCCAGATCAACAGTTTCAGTAACGGTTCCGGTCAGGGAGGCGGAGTCCGCATCACTGCAACTGATTCTGTTACAATTTCAGGATATTTCGAAGACGGTGAAGGCACTAAATATCATTCAGGACTCTTCTGTACCGCAAATGCGGATGGCGATGGCGGATTTATTTCAATAACCGCCCCTTCTCTGAATCTGGATAATTTTGCGGTGGTAGCTGCAAATACCGGTTATGGCAGTGGAAATGCGGGGAATATCCTGATAGAAGTGGACAGTCTGAGCGTAAAGGACGGCTCCCAGATAAACAGCTTCAGCAGAGGGACGGGTCACGGCGGTTCGGTGATAATTGATGCCGCGAATTCTGTTTTGATTTCAGGATATTTTAAAACAGATACAGGGGAAGTGTTTAATTCCGGCATTTTCTGTACTTCCGAGGCAGAAGGCAATGGCGGTTATATAGCAGTGTCAACTCCTGTTATGACTATGGATAATTCAGCCTTGATAGCGGCCAATACCTATGGCAGCGGGAATGCAGGAGATGTTGAGATAAACGTCGGCAGGTTAAACCTTTTTAACGGGGCCCAGATCAACAGCGCAAGCATTGGATCAGGTCATGCAGGCACAGTGAGCATTGGCGCCTCTGATTCTATCCTTATATCAGGTTTTATTGAAAGTAATGGCGTAATTTATCGTTCCGGCCTTTACTGCAGCGCAGAGGCAGAAGGAGATGCCGGGTATATATTTGTAACAACCCCTCTTATGATCATGGATGGCGGCAGGATATCTGTCCGCACTTTAGGTGAAGGACTCGGCGGTGATATCGAAATACAAACAGGCAGCTTATATTTAAGAAATGATGCCGTTATCACATCTTCGAGTTCAGGGTCAGGCGATGCAGGGAGTATAACAATAATGAGTGCTCTTCTCCGGAGTGAAAACAGCTCTATCATGACGAGTGCAGAGGAGGCTTTAGGCGGAAATATAAGCATAACAAGCAAGGATGTTCAATTGACCGGAAACAGCGCTGTTACTGCCAGTGTTGCCTCAGGAGAAGGAAGCGGCGGCAATGTTGATATAACTACAACCACACTTGTTGCATTAGAGGATAGTGACATTACAGCAAGGGCGGACCAGGGTTACGGAGGAAATATTACTATAAACGCGCATGCAGTCCTTTTTTCGGATGATATTGACCTTAACGCATCCTCTAATGTGGCAGGCAGGGAGGGAACAGTGGAGGTCAATGCGCCTGCTATAGACATCAGCGGTAATCTGGCAGACCTGCCTGAGACATTCCTCAGAATCGAGGCTGTTTTGCCAAAGCGCTGTGCTGAAAAAGAAGAGGAACTCAGCAGTTTTATTGTTAAGGGAAGGGACGGGTTGCCTCCCCAGCCTGACAGCCTGCTGACAAGTCCATGAATATTCTGGAAGGGTATAAAAATGAATAGCACAGTTACTGTGAAGTGCATAAGTAAGGCTGCACACTTCGTCATTGCCCGACTTGATCGGGCAATCCAGAGAAAGAGCTGGATTCTCCGGTCAAGCCGGAGAATGACAGAAATATGTCGTTATACTAATAACCGGATTAGTAAAAGCGTTTTCATATTCGGTATTTTGCTCCTTTTCTCTATGAGCGCAGTGAATATTGTTTATGCTTCCGGAGACTCGCAAGCGGATTCTTATATGCAGCAAATGCTGAAGGCTATTCAGAATGGTGACTTCAAGCAGGCAGTATTAAGCGGTATCGAGGCAGAGCACGAGTATGGTAAGAGTGGAAGGGTTGCAGAACGGATCAGGGCATATATAAACCTATCAACAGCATATCAGTCTCTTGGGCAGTACAAAAAGGGGATTGAAGGTCTTAATATCGCCCTTGATCTGGCCAAAAAAGCAGGCGATAAAGCACTGACAGCATCTGTCCTGAGCAGGCTGGGCGGCTTTTATATATTCATCAATCAACTCGAAAAGGCTGAGGCCAGTCTTAAAGAGGCGCTTGATCTTTCTGTGAGGATAAATGATTCTGAAGTCAGGGCATCCACTTTAAATTATCTCGGGAATCTGTACACCCTGCAAAAGAAATACAACGAAGCAATTACTGCCTATAGAGAGAGCGTGGAGCTTTCAGAAAAAATAAATAACCATATGCTGTCTGCACGTATCACTGCCAATATTTCAAAGACGCTTGTTCAGAATGGAAAATATAAGGATGCTGAGGCAACTCTGATAACGGCCTATGAAAAACATACCGTGTTGGGGAATTCACATGAAAAGGCTTTCGGGTTGATTAATATCGGCCAGTCATACCGGCAGATTAATTCGGTTTCACCTGCTCCCGGTCTGATATCACTTGCAACAAAGGCTTTTAATGAGGCATTAGCTGTAGCGGAGAGAATTAATGACCATCTTTCAGCTTCTTATGCACTCGGCTATCTTGGACAGATTGAGGAAGGCGCAGGTCTTTATTCAGACGCATTACATCATACGCGGAGGGCCATATTCGAAGCACAGCAGGTAAATGCTCCGGAAGCGATGTATCTCTGGCAGTGGCAGAGCGGCAGATTATTCAGGGCAGAGGGGAAGACAGAAGAGGCTGTTTCAGCATACAGGAACGCTGTTAATATACTTCAAACTATACGCTATGAATTATTGGAAGACTGCAGAATATACAATCAAATATCCTTTCAGGGGTCTTTGGAGCCTCTTTATTTCGGACTGGCTGAGGTGTTGCTTAGGCGCGCTGATTCGATCCAGGATGAAGCAGTTAAACAGTCTTATTTCAGAGAAGCCCGTCAGACAATAGAGCTGTTGAAAACCGCTGAATTGCAGGAATATTTCCAGGATGCCTGTGTTGTTGCCGGTCAGGTAAAAATGAAGACACTTGATTCTATCGCTTCAAATGCAGCTGTGGTTTATGTGATACCTTTGCCGGACCGGCTGGAGTTACTGCTGGGGCTTGAAAAAGGCATCAAGAGGTTCACTGTCAGGGTTAATGCGGACACTTTTAAAAATGAGGTCAGGTTATTCCGCAAGAGACTCGAAAAAAGGACTACAAGGCAATTTCTTCCGCATTCACAAAGGCTTTATGACTGGATAATCCGTCCGCTTGAATCCGAACTTGCTTCTCACAATATCGATACGCTGATCTTTGTCCCGCACGGACCTCTTTATACAATCCCGATGGCAGCCTTGCATGACGGCAGTAAATTCTTAATAGAAAAATTTGCACTGGCTAACACGCCGGGTCTTAGTCTTACAGATCCGCAGCACATTCAAAGGGAAAAGATAAAGGTCTTGTTGGCCGGCCTTACAGAATCCGTGCAGGGGTTTCCTGCACTTATAAATGTTCCCATGGAACTCGCTGCGATCCAGGAATTATATTCAAACAGTCTTTTAAAGGATAATGATTTTCGCATTCCGCTAATGCAAAAGGAGATGGAGAATATACCTTATTCCATAGTGCATATAGCTTCACACGGAGAATTTTTTGATAACTCACGCGATACATACATCCTGACATGGGATGAAAAACTCAGCATGGACCACCTCGAAAAGTTTATGGGAATCGGTAAATTCCGTAAGGAACCGGTTGCATTGCTCACGTTAAGCGCATGTGTGACTGCTGCAGGCGACGACCGCGCTGCGCTCGGACTTGCAGGTGTGGCGATAAAGGCCGGAGCCAGAAGCGCAGTGGCTACACTATGGTATATCAATGACCATACAAGTTATGAGCTGATTACAGAATTTTACATACAACTCAAGGATGCATCTTTGTCAAATGCAAAGGCATTGCAGAAAGCGCAGATAAAACTGTTAGGCGACCGCCACTTCAGACATCCCGGATACTGGTCGCCGTTTCTTCTGATCGGGAACTGGCTGTAAGAGAAATTATCCGTATGGAGCTGCTTAAGAAAGTAGGGAAGTCCCCGCTTGCTGTAAGTATATTTATAAGTCTTCTTGTCTGTATTTGCGTCATAGGCATCCGTAGTGTCAGATCACTCGAATTTCTGGAACTTGCTGCTTACGATTACTATCTCAGATTCAAGTCCCCGGCTATCACGTCGTACAAACCGCCTGTTGTCTTGATCACTGTTTCTGAGGAAGATATTCAAAATTATAAAAGGTGGCCTTTGACTGATCAGACCATCGCAATTTTATTGAAGACCCTTGGCAGTCATCATCCGCGGGCGATCGGTCTTGATATATTTCGTGATATACCGGTGCCGCCCGGCAGCAAACAACTTACGGATGTCTTCTCTGAATTCCAGAATATTGTAACAATAAAAAAGATTGGAGATGACAAATCATCCACAGTTCCCCCTCCCTACATGGTCAAAAACCTTGATATGGTAGGCTTCAATGATATAGTTGTAGACAGTGAAGGCTTGATACGGCGCGGGCTCCTTTTTATGGACGATGGAGAGACACAATCCTATTCTTTTTCCCTGATCCTTGCAATGCTCTATCTGCAGGCTGAGGGCATAGTGCCGGGGGACGATGAAACAGAGCAGCATAATTTCAAGCTCGGCAAGACAGTTTTTATTCCACTGGAGCCTAATGACGGCGGTTATATAAATACCGATGCAAGGGGCTACCAGTTTCTGCTTGATTTCAGCGATATCAAAACCCCTTATCCATCATATTCATTGACAGAAGTACTATCCGGAAAGGTTACGGAAGAAGCGATCAGGGATAAAATAGTGATTATAGGGACCACTGCCGTAAGCATGAAAGACTTTGTCTATACACCCTTCAGAAAAGATACAGAGACCGATAATAAGATGTATGGCGTCGAACTTCATGGCCGCATAGCAAACCAGTTGATCAGGTCAGCCCAGGAAGGAAGTAAGCCTGTCAGATACATAAGTGAATGGAACGAATGGTCGTGGATAATCTTCTGGGGACTGGCAGGGGGCATACTCGGACTTTTGGGACGTTCTTTATGGCGGTTTGTTCTTTTGGCCGTTGTTTCAATTTCTGTCTTATTGCTTATAACCTATATGACATTCATATACGGATGGTGGATACCTGTTGTGCCGCCTGCTATTGCATGGCTGGGGTCTGATGCTGTTGTGACTGCTTATAATTCGTATCGCGAGAGAAAGGATAGGGCAGTCCTGATGCAGCTTTTCTCAAGACATGTCTCCCCTGATGTTGCAAAGGCAATATGGCAGGACAGGGAACAATTTATGGACGGAAACAGGCCCCGTTCGCAGAAGATTATTGCAACGGTGCTTTTTACCGACCTGAAGGGCTTTACCTCAATTTCAGAGAAGATGGAGCCGCAGATACTAATGGACTGGCTTAATGAATATATGGAAGCTATGGCGCAGATAGTCATAGAAAACGGGGGCGTGATAAACAAATACATAGGCGATGCGATAATGGCGATATTCGGTGTTCCTGTTGCCCGGACAAACGAAGACGAAATCAGCACCGATGCAAAAAATGCCGTAAATTGCGCACTTGCCATGTCGGATAAATTAAAGATACTTAATGATATATGGAAGGGGAGAGGTCTGCCTGCCGCGAAGATGCGGGTCGGGATTTATACAGGCGAGCTTATAGCCGGCAGTCTTGGAAGCGCCCAGAGAATGGAGTATACTGTAATCGGGGATACGGTGAATATAGCATCGAGACTGGAAAGTTTCGACAAGGATTCCACGCTGGTTGGTCCTGAAGGCGAGACGATGTTATGCAGGATAATTATCGGGGAGGATACAAAGGATTATCTCGGAGAGAATTTCATCACCCGAAAGGTCGGCGAGGCGGCCCTTAAGGGCAAAGACGAAAAGATAACCGTGTATCTTGTGACGGGTGCGGTTGAAAGGGGTTCAGCAAGAGGCTGACGGACATTTCAACGAAGGAAGGGATTTTGCTCATTCGAGTCTGAAAAAGAAGGCGAATTTATTGGAGTAACGCCCCCCGGCCCCCTCTTAACCTAAGAGGGGGAGAAGTTGGGAAGAATATGGGTTTACCTCCCCTCTTAAGATAAGAGGGGATTGAGGGGAGTTATGATAGGGGGAGTGAAGGGCGTGGGCGTTAACTTAAGAGGGGACTGGGATAATACTTTTAGGTTGAAAATATATACTGGAAATAGGAAAATAAGACGAACTCATAAAGACTTATCAGGAGGATGTTATGAAAATATATTCTGGAATTAAAACGTTGGTCCTGCTTGCAGGACTCAGCCTGGTTTTTTCATCTGTTGCTTTTGCGGATCATAAGGATAATATTATACTGGCTCAAAAAACTGATGCCAAGGAACAAAAGGCAAAAGAATCTACATCGCAGCTTTTTGTTTATAAACCGCCTATGCGCGGGAAGCCCGGCAACCGGGTCGGCGGGGGAACGCGCGGATTCGACAGAGATATGCCTGTTGTGGCCGCGCTTGTGCCTGACCATACCGGATTGACGACAAAGGGTCAACCCGTACTTTACTGGTATCTGTCACAGCCGACAAAGCATGGCATTGAATTCACCCTGAATGACGACCACAGCATAGACCCGCTTATCGAAGTAAAATTGAAAAATGCAAACACTAAGGGCATCCACAGCATACGTCTATCTGATTACAACTTCACACTTTTACAGGGTATTGAATACCAGTGGTTTGTGACGGTAGTGCGCGATCCTGAGCAGAGGTCTAAAGATATAATCGCCACCGGAACAATAAGGCGCATAGAACCTTCAAAAGCCCTCGGTGACGAGCTCGGCCTCGCAGGGAAAATAGATATCCCCTCTGTCTATGCCCAACAGGGTATATGGTATGACACCTTGTCCGCGCTGTCAGAGCTTATAAATGACAACCCGGATGATAAGGGTCTTGTCGAGAAGAGGAATTCACTGCTTCAGCAGGTCGGGTTAACAGAGGTAGTGGGAAAATAAAGAGCATTGTAAAATTCTCCTGATTGTTCCCTTTTTAAGTAATAGGGGTTATGTAGCATTATTTATAAAAT
>JAKAKQ010000144.1 GCA_021813425.1 Nitrospirota bacterium | reverse complement strand
CTCTCTGGAGGAAACTGAAAAATTATCGGATTCCGCTTTGATTGCATTTTGCAATCCCGTAAGATATCGATATAATTGAGAATAATCAAACGGTTAAGCCTTTTTGCAATAATCATGGTATTAAAACATATCGCATTTTGCAATCCTGACACTTTATAAAAAAGCATTCTTTATTTCAGATCTTAGGTTTTCGGTAAAAAGAATTTTCTGCCAAGTCCTTGTAGTTTCAGAGTATTTAATAAAATGATTCCGATGATTTTCAACCTCTGACAGTTTTAAATATGTTTTGGCAAGTAAATTGCTCTTGCCATTGCAAAAATAAAAAGGAGGTAACGGGTATGGCAGTATTAACGTTGGTAAACGGACTTGATACGGAGAAGTTAATGAAAGTGGTCGAGACCGTCAAACAAAATTGGGAGGCAGGGAAGACAGTATGGAAGGCATCCGCAAACTGGAAAGGCGGCTTTAAAGTCGAGACATCGTCGAGGGAATTCGTGTCTCATTTTGACGAGCCTGAGATGCTCTGCGGGACAAACACAGCAGCCAATCCTGTTGAGGTAGTTCTTCAGGCATACGGCGCATGCCTCGCAATAGGGTATGCAATGAATGCCGCAGTGAGGGGTATAAAGATAGATGACCTCAAGATTGAACTCGAAGGTGAAATAGACCTGCCCGGGTTCCTTGGGCTTGAGGCGCCTGAAAAATACGGAATGGACAAACTCCCCGGGTTTAAGTCTGTCACGGCAAAGGTAAAGATTAAGGCGGATTCAGATAAGAAGACAATCTCAGAGCTTCATAAACATGTAGTAAGCACTTCTCCTGTAGGGTTAACTCTCTCAAGGCCGGTAAAGGTCTCTGCCAATCTGGAAGAGTAAGATGCAAGAAGTCCTTGACAGGACAGCAACAGAACGGATTGAAAAAGAATCAAAAGATATTTTTGTTGTTCTCTGCGCTTCGGGTTTTGAAAATATTGCACGTGCACGTTCTGCATTGATGTTTGCAACTCTCGCAGCAACAGCCAATTACAGGGCAATTCTCTATTGCATACAGAATGCTGTTGATATAATGGTGAAAGGGGCAATCGAAAAGAACGAAAATCCCAAGCAAGGAGTTCCAAGCCTTGCATTAAGACTTGAAGAAGCAATGGAAGCAGGCGTAGAGATTCAATGTTGCACCCAGACTATGGCGAATAAAAAGATAATGGAAGAGGATCTCATCCCGGGAGTGAACCCTGCAGGTGCAATGAACCTCATAGTTCTGACAACTCAGTCAAAAGGTGTAATCAGTTTTTGATTTACATTCCTCTGGCTGTTGTCAAGCCAGAGGAATGCTATCTTTTTGAGAAATCATCGATCCCGTACCTCTTCAGCTTTAAATAGAGTGTTTTTCTGTCAATGCCCAATATCTGGCTTGCCCTTGATTGATTGCCGTTTGATTCCTTAAGCACCCTCAGGATGTAATCCTTCTCCATTTCCTCAAGTGAAGTAGTCGAACTCTTTTCCTTTAGCTTATACATTTCAGGAATAGACAGGTCTTTCGGGCTTATCTTCTCTGAGTCGCAGAGTATTACAGCCCTTTCTATGACATTCTCAAGCTCTCTTGCATTGCCGGGCCATTGGTAGTTGTTGAGCATCTCCAATGCCTCTGTCTCAAAACCAGAGATAAATTTTGACAGTTTCTGGCTGTATTTTTTAAGAAAATATCTGGAAAGCTCCGGTATATCATCTTTCCGTTCCCTTAGCGGTGGTATTGATATGTTTATAACATTCAGCCTGTAATAAAGGTCTTCCCTGAAATTCCCTCCTTTAATAAAATCTGTCAATTCCATGTTAGTGGCTGCTATCACCCTTACGTCAACGTTGAGTATCTTGTTGCCGCCCACTCTCCTGAACTCCCCTGTGTCAAGGAAGCGAAGCAGTTTTGCCTGCAGTCCCAGAGGCATCTCACTTATCTCATCAAGAAATAGGGTTCCCTTATCTGCAACCTCGACGATGCCATGCTTTGTCTCATAGGCGTTTGTAAAAGCGCCTTTTTCATGTCCGAACATCTCTGATTCTATAAGGTTTTCTGAGAGGGTGGCGCAGTTAAGTGCAATGAAAGGAAAATTGGAACGCCTGCTATAATGCCAGATGGTGTTTGCGATGAGTTCTTTTCCTGTCCCGCTCTCTCCCTGAATAAATACCGGCGAATCTGTCGGAGCGATCTTTTTTATGATAGAGAGAATATCCTGCAACTGTGCGCTCTTACATATAAATTCAAAAGGAGATTCCTTCCTTACAAGTTCCTGCTGCAGAAGCTGGTTTTTTATGCTTAACTTTCCGTACTCGTATGCCCTGTTTACTACAATCACAAGTTCATCGAGCTTATATGGTTTTGTGAGATAGTCATAAGCACCGTGTCTCATAGCCTCTACAGCGGTCTCTACTGTTGCCTTGCCTGTAAGGACGATGATTACAGGAGATGCAGGATCCTGCTTAAGTTTCTTCATAAGCGTAATGCCGTCAGTGCCTGGCATCACAATATCAAGGAGTATAACATCAAAGGTGGTATCTTTAAGAAGGCTTAAGGCAGACCTTGCGTCAGAGGCCGCCTCAACAGAAAAACCCTTACGCGCAAGCTCTTTCTTAAGAAGCCTTCTGAAAGGCTCTTCATCATCAACTGCCAGTACTCTTATCATCCTTAGCCATTGTCGGTAGTTTTATAATGAATGTGGTGCCTTTGCCGATCTCGCTCTCGACCTCAATGTTCCCTCCATGTTCTTCAACAATCTTATGGCTGATAGCAAGGCCAAGCCCTGTCCCCTCGCCCACTGGTTTGGTGGTCAAAAACGGATCGAATATTTTACTGATCATGTCATCCGGAATTCCTGTGCCTGTATCAGTAATTACCACCCTGATTTTATCTGTATTCTCCAGAGACCCCTGCTCATGCATTACCGAATCCATTTCGGTCTTGATTGTGATAACCCCTTTCTCAGGTGTGAAATACAGAGAGTTGATTATTATATTCATGAAAAGCTGTCTCAGGGCGCCAGGGTCTGCATAGAGTTTGGCAGA
>JAKAKQ010000247.1 GCA_021813425.1 Nitrospirota bacterium | reverse complement strand
GTAAACGGATAGAAGGCAAGGCGCGTCATATGGGGCGATCCGGCTGATATCACAAACTTTTTCCTTTCAGCAACAGGATCAACGGGTTCTTCCCATCTTTCTAACAGCAGGTCCGGCAGTATTTCGACCAGGAACATTGATCGGGATGGGACTATTATCATTAACATCGGTAACACTCGAAAGACAATGCGGTCTGTTCCGGGTAATTCTAAAACATCGACGACCGTATCTTCCGGTGCAAGCAACAGCCGGGAAACGATGCAATCTCTTTCGGGCGGCACAGTGGAGAATTTTACCCGCTTCCAGCGCCCGGTTCCTGCTGAAAAGATCGCCCGTCTTAAAGCGAGAAAACCGTTTAAAGAAATCCCTCCACACGCTGATGCAGCGCCGGAGACTTTCCTCAAAATCGCTATAACACAGAACGGCTTGTATTACATAAGCGCATCAGATATTTCCAGACTTTTCAATATCTCCGTTCAAGAGGCGAATTTTCTGGTTCAAACCCGCAGGCTGGCTCTCAGCAATAAGGGAAACGGCGTTTCATATCTGCCTGACAGCAGCAACTCCGGAATTTATTTTTACGGCCAGGGCGTAGACAGCATTTATACAGATGAGAACATATACTGGCTTTCCAGGGGTGAAGGGATTTTGATGAAAATCCTGAGAGGTCGTGTACCATCGCCTGTTATCCCCGGAACTTTCACGGAAAAAGCGCATACTGAGAAAGACAGGTTTGCAGTGACCGCGCTTTTCAAAGACCCTGAAGCAGATTTCTGGTTATGGGATTATATCGTTGCAGGAGACCCCGCGCTCGGAAGCAGAACTTTCACGGTACAGGCTGACGGTGCAGCGGATGTCCCTTCACAGGCTACCCTTGCCGTCAACCTTAACGGTTTTACAAATACCGAAGCTGCCCTCGACCACCATGTGCAGATCAGCATCAACGGGACTTTGATTGGAGAGGATTACTGGAAGGGAAGTGAGCCGCGGAAGGTTGTTCTCGATTTTGATCAACAACTGTTGTTCAATGGCAGCAACACAGTTACCGTTACCGGACTGCTCGATACAGGTGCGCCTTATAGCATATTCTATGTTGATTCCTTTGACCTTGCCTATCAAAGAGTTCATAAGGCCGTTGATAATTCCCTTGGTTTTGATACAGAAGGCAATCAAGCGGCAGCGGTAACCGGGTTCGACAGTCCTGATATTCTTGTCTTCGATATTACGGATCCGGGAACTCCAAAGTTCATTTCCGATACCACGATAGACTCCGAAGGCACTACTTATAATGTCAGTTTCTCGACTTGCTCAACGGATACCCCTATGCGAAAAGTACAAAGACGCGGAACATATTCATGTTTGCCTGGCACAAGGTTCCTCGCCGTTACAGCGGATTCGGCATTTAGCGTATCGAAGTCCTGGACAGTTACTCAGTCAAATCTGTCATCAACTGGAAACAGCGCAGACTATCTCATTATCACATCCCCGGAGCTGCTTGAATCCGCCGGGAAGCTTGCTGATTACCGGAGTTCCCAGGGGATGAAGACAATGGTTGTAAGGCTTGAAGATATCATGGACGAGTTCAATTACGGCATATCAAGCCCTGCTGCCGTTCGCACCTTCCTCGGTTATGCATACAGGAACTGGAGCAAGCCTCCACATTATGTCTTGCTTGCAGGCAAGGGGACATTTGATTATAAGGACAATCTCGGACACGGGGATAACATTATTCCCCCTCTTCAGACTGCAACGCCCTGGGGATTAAATCCATCGGACAATTTGTTCGGAGATGTGAATGGCGATCATCTGCCTGAAATTTCTGTAGGAAGGATATCGGTTTTAACGCCGGAAGAGTTCCAGGATGTCATCAAGAAAATCATCGCCCATGAAAATTCAGGTTCAAACCGGGTGCTGCTAATTGCGGACAGGCCGGACAACGGCGTGGATTTCTCTTCTGAAAGCGATGCCATTTCAGGGCTTGTTCCTTTAGGGTATTCTCTCGAAAAACTGTATTTGTCAAACTATACGGCGGCATCTGCCAGACAGATGCTCCTGGATAAGATAAACAACGGCGTAATGCTGATAAACTATGTCGGTCATGCAGGGATAGACCGCCTGTCCAAAACAGGATTTTTTAGAACCAGTGATCTTGCATATCTGTCGAACAGGAGCATTCTCCCTGTAATGGTTGCCATGACATGCACTGTCGGACAGTTTTCGATACCTGGATATGATTCACTGAGCGAGGCGCTGGTGCTGAAAAAAGACGCAGGCGCATCTGCTGTATGGGCGCCGACAGGCCTGTCCTTAAGCTATCTGGCACAGGTGCTCGATGAAGGCTTCTTTGCTGCCGCATTCCTGAATAACGGGGCTGCGCTTGGAGATTTGATAGTGAACGCCTTCAGGCATTACAGCGCAAATGGAGGACCAGCATACATGCTGGATATATATAATCTGCAGGGTGACCCTGCAATGAAGATGTGGTAAGATATAAAAATGAGTAATTGCAGCAATTATGTGGATGACACCGGATCAAAAATCTTCAAAAAAAATGACGGCATTGTCGGCCGCAAGATCGCCGGAGAACTTTTTCTTGTTCCTATCAGAGGAAAGATCGCTGATATGCAGAGGATTTTTTCCTTAAATCCTGTCGGGGAATTTATCTGGCATAACCTTGATGGTCAGAAAACGCTTTCCGACATACGTAATCAGGTTATCGACAATTTCCTTGTAGACACTGGTGAGGCTGAATCAGACATCCGGGAATTTATTTCTGAACTTATAAAAGCAGATCTTATTAAAGAGTAAACAAGAGAAATGGAATGCACACAAAATATCCCTTTGAGTAACAGGGAATTTCTGATAAACTTTAACAGGAAGACTTCACAATCTCGTATTCCTGTTTCCGGAAGTATAGACCTTACGCATTGTTGTAATCTCAGGTGCGTCCATTGTTATCTCGGCTGGCAGACTGACAGGGGAAATGAGATGAAATCCGGCAGAATAATGTCTATTATTGATGAGATTACAGAGGCCGGATGCCTTTTTCTTCTGATAACAGGGGGAGAACCTCTTTTAAGGAACGATTTCCCGGAGGTCTACCGTCATGCAAAAAAGAAAGGCCTTTTAATCACTGTTTTTACAAACGGGACAAAAATTAACAATGCTGTCCTTGACCTGTTTGAAGAACTGCCGCCACATGTCGTCGAGATAAGTCTTTACGGGGCTACCGCCACTACATATGAAAGAATAACGGGGGTCCCCGGATCTTTCGATAAATGCCTGTATGGTATCAGGCAACTTCTGGATCGTAAAATCAACGTAAGGCTCAAAACAATCCTTATGACGCTGAACGATCATGAATTTTTCGATATAGAAAGAATGGCAGAAGAACTCGGCGTTAAATTCCGTTTTGATGCTGCGATATTCCCGTATATGAACGGTGACAAGTCTCCAATCAAATTGAGGGTTTTACCAGAAACCGTAGTTCAGAAAGAATTTTCGAACAGAGAAAGAACCATCGAATGGGGAAAATATTTTGAGAGGGCCAGAAAACAAGCGCTGTCTGATAAACTCTATAGTTGCGGAGCCGGCCTGACAAGCTTTCATATCGATACATACGGCAACCTTCAGCCATGCATTATGATGAATGGAATCAGATATAACCTCCTCGAAGGAAGTTTCCTTGCAGGATGGAATGGTGTTATTTCAAGGATAAGAGATAGGGAAGCAGGAGGCGCATACAAATGCAATCATTGCGAAAAGAGACATCTGTGCGGTTTCTGTCCGGCTTTTTTTAGACTCGAAAATGGCTCTGAGGTTATATCCTCTGACTATCTCTGTACCGTAGGCGGTCATCGCTTTGATATATTAAACAAAATCAAGCTACAAGGAGTTCAGGATGCAGCATAAGGATGAAGAAAAGATCAAGAAGAGTTATGAGAAACCGTGCCTCAGGGTGATCGAACTGGCAGCCGAAGAGGTTTTGAGTTCGGGCTGCAAGACAGGTCTGGCCGATCCGACAGGGATTGCCGGCAACGGATGTTTAAGCGGGACATGCCAGTCCACCCCGGGGTCATAGAATTTCTCCTGTAATTCAATGATGACGGAATTAACGAATATGGAGGTTGCAGGAGTAAATTTTGTCATAAATTCCCGTGATCCGATAACACTTCAGGACCTTCCTGCTATATATAAGCCGTTTCATGAAAGGCCAAATTCCGGAGGCAGACAGATCAGCATCAAGGTAACCCTTGAATTGCATAATATGCCTGATACGGAAAAAATGGAAAAGACTTTTGATACCGGTCAGTCATGGGCATTGTTTATGAGCAAAGATGAATATTTTCTCGCACTCAATTCTTCTATCAGTAAAGAAGTTATCTGGATGGCACGTTTTAATCAGAGCGTTGAAAACATAACCGTTTATTGTGGAAAAACCCTTATAGATGGCGCCGGCGGGACAACCAGACTCTCAAACCCAATAAGTTATCCCCTGGACCAGCTTCTGCTTATGTATATACTGGCAAAAAGGCAAGGCGCCATAATACATGCCTCCGGTATAGGTATGAATAACAGAGGATACATCTTCCCCGGAAAATCCGGTGCAGGGAAAAGCACTTTGTCGCGACTGTTCATCTGCAGGGCCGGTATGGAAATGCTCAGCGATGACAGGGTAGTTGTCAGAGGAACAGACAGCGGCTTCAAGGCATTTGGAACACCATGGACCGGTAAGGCAGAGATAGCTGAAAATAAAGGTCTTCCGCTTGGCGGCATATGTTTTATACGCCAGAGCCCCGGGAATAGCATTAGAGAACTGACATCGCAGGAAGCATTACGAAGACTCATGCCGGTGACTTCAATACCCTGGTATGATGAAAATTTGATGTCGTGTGTTGTTCTATTCTGTGAAGACCTGGTTTCGAAGATTCCAGCTTACGAACTGCAGTTCAGGCCGGACATTGGAACAGTAGATTTTATTGAAAATTATTTTTCAGAAAAATAACATTGCAACAAGTAAGAGTTATTTATAATGATAAATCAACATCCTGATACTTTAAGATTATTTGAAGATGTCCTGAAAACCGGTTCGAGCCTTCGGATCAGGGTAACAGGAAGAAGCATGGTTCCCTTTCTTAAGGGAGGAGAAATCCTGACTATCAGGAGAGTGTCTTATAATTCACTGCGAAGAGGGGACCTGATACTTTTCAGGAGCAAATATGATAGTCCTGTGCTCCACAGAATAATCAGGATAAAACCTTCTTATGATAAAGCTTATATTTTCCATACAAAGGGTGATGCATCAAGATTGCTTGACGATCCGGTCCATCAGAACGAAGTTATGGGAAAAGTCTGTAAAGTACATAAAATTTCTTCCGATGCGGGCTCGGAGTATATTGATATGGAATCAACCTTATGGAAAAAAATCAACTTCCTGATTGCATTGATCCATCGGTTTTACAGAACATCACAAAGATTTAATTCTTTAATAAATGGCTCCCGGGGAGAGATTCCCGCTATCCAGCGGGACAGGGTGGTTAATCCCGAATACTTTCGGGACTCTGCCGACTGTTAAGCAGAAATTCAATATATTTTCTGCTCTTCTTATTCTTGATTTCTTGCTCCCTCTTCATTGCTTCAGATCGAGTATTATATCGCTCTGTATAAACACAACTCCATGGCCCTCCGGCACGCTTAGTATGCTTTGAGCCATGATAACTTTCATCATTATGTTGTGAAAGTCTTCGATCGATGTCGTCTGTGTGGCCAATGTAGAATTGAGAAGTGGATTCACTTCTTAAAACATATACAAAGTATGTCAAAGATTTAATTCCTTAATAAATGGCTCCCGGGGAGGGATTCGAACCCCCGACAGGGTGGTTAACAGCCACCTGCTCTGCCGACTGAGCTACCCGGGAACATGTTTACTCCCTCTCTATAGTCCCCGACCCAGTGGTTAATCCCGAAATCCTTCGGGACTCTGCCGACTGAGCTACCCGGGAACATGTTTACTCCCTCTCTATAGTCCCCGACCCAGTGGTTAATCCCGAAATCCTTCGGGACTCTGCCGACTGAGCTACCCGGGAACATGTTTACTCCCTCTCTATAGTCCCCAACCCAGTGGTTAATCCCGAAATCCTTCGGGACTCTGCCGACTGAGCTTCTCGGGAACATGTTTACTCCCTCTCTATAGTCCCCAACCCAGTGGTTAATCCCGAAATCCTTCGGGACTCTGCCGACTGAGCTACCCGGGAACATGTTTACTCCCTCTCTATAGTCCCCAACCCAGTGGTTAATCCCGAAATCCTTCGGGACTCTGCCGACTGAGCTACCCGGGAACATGTTTACTCCCTCTCTATAGTCCCCAACCCAGTGGTTAATCCCGAAATCCTTCGGGACTCTGCCGACTGAGCTACCCGGGAACATGTTTACTCCCTCTCTATAGTCCCCAACCCAGTGGTTAATCCCGAAATCCTTCGGGACTCTGCCGACTGAGCTACCCGGGAACATCAAACTTCTGCATTCATAAATAATATTTTAATGCTATAATCAAAAGAGATTTTATATCAAATAACAATATTTTTTGTCAAATAATCAAAAAATTAAAAATATATCCTTCGTTTATGATAACATTTTCTATAGAGAATTTGAGAGTATTAAAACAATCTGACAATTTGTATGATTAAAGCATGAGAAAAAAAAGAATCGTTTCCCTTTTAATGATTTCGGTATTGTCTATTATTATATCTGCTGCAATCGCCGGAGAGCAGAAAAATCAAGTGCTTGTTATAAAGGTCAGCGGTGTAATAAACCCTGTTTCATCGGAATTCATCGGCAAGAGCATAAAAAAGGCAAATGATATGCATGCCGAACTGCTCGTCATTGAACTCGATACCCCTGGCGGACTTGACACGTCAATGCGGAGTATAGTCAAAGAGATAATCGGAAGTGAGGCGCCTGTTGTTGTCTATGTCTCTCCAAGCGGTGCAAGGGCAGCGTCAGCAGGCGTATTCATATCATTAGCAGCTCATGTTTCAGCCATGTCGCCCGGTACAAATATCGGCGCAGCACATCCGGTAGGGGTTGGAGACAAGATGGACAAAACAATGTCCGAGAAGGCCACAAATGATGCAGCAGCCTACATTAAATCTCTGGCAGAAAAGACAGGGAGAAATTCAAAATGGGCGGAAGAGGCTGTAAGAAAAAGCATATCTGCAACAGAGACCGAGGCATTAAAGGAGAATGTTATAGATCTGGTAAGCAAGGACCTCAATACCCTTCTTAAAGATATTGATGGGAGAAAGGTAAAGACTGTAATAGGTGAAAAGACCCTGAAGACCTTCGGTGCTGATGTCATCACGGATGAGATGAGCTTAAGGTATAAGATACTCGATTTTATTACTGACCCGAATGTTGCTTATATGCTTATGCTACTTGGTTTCTATGGTATTTTCTTTGAACTCACAAACCCCGGTGCGATTTTCCCTGGAGTTGTGGGCGGCATTTGCCTGATACTTGCATTTTATGCATTCCAGACCCTGCCTGTAAACTATGCAGGCCTTCTTCTGATTATACTGGCCATCATACTTTTCATTCTTGAAATAAAGGTAGTTTCACATGGGGTATTGACTATAGGTGGTATAATAGCAATGTTTATTGGTTCCCTGATGCTGTTTGAATCACCAAGCCCTTTCATGAAATTATCGCTCTTTCTGATCCTCCCCGCAGTAATTATCACAGCCATGTTTTTTACCATCGTACTAAGCCTTGCGTACAAGGCATATAAAAGAAAACCTGTAACCGGCTCAGAGGGGCTCGTCGGTATAGAAGGGATTGCAAACTCAGATATAACAAAAGATGGAGGTATGGTATTATTACATGGAGAAATCTGGTCTGCATTTTCTGATGAAAACATACTAAAAGGTGAAAAGGTAAAGGTCAAGGCTGTAAAGGGATTAAAGATAAAGGTCAATCGAAGTTCCGGTGATTAGTTTTTTCTGACGCTAATCGCTCACACAAACACTAAATAAGGAGGTTAACATGCCAGGGATACCAGCAGGACTATTAGGTTTTTTATTTGTAGTATTCCTTGTCTTCTATTTTTTTTCGAGTGCGATAAAGATATTAAAGGAGTATGAAAGGGGCGTTGTCTTCAGGCTTGGAAGAATTATACCTGTAAAAGGACCGGGTCTTGTCATTATTATCCCTATAATCGACAAGCTTGTCAGGGTAAGCCTCAGGACAGTAACCATGGATGTCCCCCCGCAGGATATTATAACAAGAGACAACATAACAGTTAAGGTCAATGCTGTAATCTATTTCAGGCCGATAGATCCGATCAAGGCAATAACAGAGGTGGAAGATTTTTACTATGCAACCTCGCAGATCGCACAGACCAGCCTGAGAAGCATTCTCGGACAGAGCCAGCTTGATGACCTGCTTGCTAAAAGGGATGAACTGAACGCTGAACTTCAGAAAGTAATCGACTTCCAGACCGAGCCGTGGGGAGTGAAGGTGTCAGCAGTAGAAGTGAAGAACGTTGACCTGCCCCAGGAGATGTTAAGGGCGATAGCAAGACAGGCCGAGGCAGAGCGTGAAAGAAGGGCAAAGGTTATACATGCAGAAGGAGAATTCCAGGCTTCGCAGAAGCTCGCAGACGCTGCAAAGATCATTGCAACAGAAAGCGGGGCTCTGCAGCTGAGATTCCTTCAGACCCTGACAGAAATTGCTACGGAGAAGAACTCAACAATTATATTCCCGGTCCCGATAGACTTAATAAAGCCTTTTATGGACAAATATACGGCTAAGGGTTAGAAATAGAAAACAGAGACAATCAGAAAAAAAATAATCATATATGGATTAGAGTATTCATATTAGTTTTCTTTCTCGTATTTACTCTAATACTTTACAAGACAGGCGCCTTCCATTTCTTCATGGACAGGGAAAAGGTAAAATCTTTTCTTGATTCGCTCGGTCCTCTGTCATTTCTCGGATTTATTCTTTTACAGACTCTGCAGGTTGTTGCAGCGCCTGTGCCTGGTGAAGTTACCGGGTTCATAGGCGGATACTTTTACGGCCCTTTCCTCGGAATATTTCTTTCCACTATAGGTCTTACACTTGGTTCCTTGCTGAACTTTTCACTTTCGAAGACATTCGGAAGGCCGTTTGTAGACAAGTTTGTAAAAAAGGAGACCCTTGACAAGTATGACTACCTCCTGCATCACAAAGGGGCCTTTCTCGTTTTTCTCCTTTTTCTTATACCAGGGTTCCCAAAAGATATATTGTGTTACATCCTGGGTCTGGGACACCTGAGCACAAGGGAGTTCCTGGTTATAAGCACTGTCGGTAGATTTGCAGGGACTGTCCTGCTCACACTCGGGGGCACATACATCCGGCATCATCAGTACTACAGGTTCTCGCTCCTGCTCGGGGTTGCGATAGTCATTGTCTTCCTGTCAATGGTATACAAAGAAAAACTCGAAAGGGTTTTCCGTATCCTGCATGTCATATCAAGAAGAAAGGCAAAAAAACGTCAGGAATAGGAATAAAGCTGTTACCAGCGAAGCAGTGAAGATGCCCAGGTAAGTCCGCCGCCGAACGCTTCAAGGAGTATGTAATCTCCGTCTTTAATCTTGCCGGACTGCAAAGCTTCATCCAGGGCTATCGGTATAGAGGCAGCAGATGTGTTTCCATATTTATCAATGTTTACAAAAACCTTTTCCATGGGCAGGTTCAGCCTTTTCGCAGTAGCCTGGATGATCCTTATATTTGCCTGATGAGGGATCAACAGTGAAAGCCTGGACGGCTCCAGGTTATTAGCCTCGAGGGTCTTGACCGCTACTTCTTCAAGCGTTCTGACCGCTACCCTGAACGTCTCGTTGCCTTTCATCTTGATGAAATTCATCTTCTTAAGGATCGAGTCTCTTGAACACGGGTTTCTTGAGCCCGGGCCAGGTAAAGATATCAGTTCGGACAAGTTCCCGTCGGAATATATATGCGTGGAATATATCCCTCTTTTCTCCCTCGTGCCCTCAAGCACAACTGCGCCTGCGCCGTCGCCAAAGAGAACACAGGTAGTCCTGTCCTGCCAGTCCACAAATTTGGAAAGCACCTCAGTGCCGACTAAAAGGATCCGTTTGTGGAGTTCGGATTTTATCATTCCGTTTGCCACATGAAGGCCGTAGATGAATCCGGAACAGGCAGCGCTCAGATCCATGGCAGCGGCATTTTTTGCCTCCAGTTTGTTCTGGAGAATACACGCTGTAGAAGGGAATGCCATATCAGGGGTGCAGGTTGCTACTATAATAAGGTCAATATCCTTTGCCTTTATATGAGCCCTTTTCAGCGCCAGGGTTGAGGCCTCGAAGGCGAGGTCTGAGGCAGCCTGCAAGCCGTTGACGATCCTCCTCTCCTTTATGCCGGTACGCTCCATTATCCATTCATCAGAGGTATCTACGATCTTTTCAAGGTCATGGTTTGTTATAACATTTTCCGGCACATAAGAACCGGTAGATACAATCCTGCTTCTCAGCAAATTTATACTCCCTTGCCGGCGAGGTTATTTTCTATGTCTACCGAAATCGCCTCAAATACCCTTTTGCCTGCGTAATCGGATGCGACCCTGAGTGCATTTTTGATGGCCTTTGCAGTTGACCTTCCATGACTTATTATTGAAGTGCCGTTTATGCCCAGAAGGGGAGCCCCTCCATATTCATCATAATCCGTTCTCTTCTTGAAATTCCTGATAGCGGGCTTCATCATCAGATATCCGATCCTGCCTGTGGAAACAGAGGTTATTTCCTGTTTCAGCATCTTCAGGATCGTCTCGGCAAGCCCCTCGCTTATCTTCAAAGCGATATTTCCGATAAAACCATCGCAGACCACAACATCTGCCTTGCCTGTAAAAATATCCTTGCCTTCAATATTGCCGATGAAGTTTAATCGGGTATTTTTCAGAAGCTTGAACGTCTCTTTGGTAAGCTCGTTGCCCTTTATGTCCTCTTCCCCGATACTGAGAAGCGCGACCTTCGGGCTTGTCCTGCCCAGGATAAGCCTGCAGTAAGTATTTCCCATAATGGCAAATTGCAGGAGGTGTTCGGGCTTGCAATCGACATTTGCGCCTACATCAAGCAGTATAAAGGTGTCTTTTATTGTCGGCATTAAAGTGGCTATCGCTGGTCTGTCAACGCCTTTTGAAGTGCCGAGCAAAAGCAGTGATGTCCCCATCACAACCCCTGAATGCCCTGCGCTTACAAAGCCGTCTGCCCTGCCTGACTTGACAAGCTCTATCCCGACTCTGATGGATGAATTTTTTTTCTTTCTGATTGCTACGGTTGGAGACTCATGCATCTCAACAACCTGAGATGCATGTTCCATCGAAATGCGGTCGGCAGCATATCTCTTTTTTTTGAGCTCTTCCCTGACTAATACCTCGTCACCGACAAGGATTACATCTATATCTTTGTATTCGTTAATAGTCTCGATAGCTCCCTCGATATTCACAGAGGGGGCGTGATCACCTCCCATGGCATCAAGAGCGATCCTCATTTTTATTTTTCGACTATCTCGAGAACCTTATTACCGTTGTATGTTCCGCAGCTGGCGCATGCCCTGTGCGGCAGTTTTAATTCTTTACACTCGGGACACTGACCAAGGTTTGGCGACTGGCCTTTCCAGTTAGCCCTTCTCTTATCCCTCCTTGACCTCGAATGTCTGTGCGTAGGATTTGCCACTTTCTACTCCTTTCGTTTTTCTAATAAATTCTTCAGGACTTCAAGTCTTGAATCTGTTTCTTTTCTCTCACAATTACATACATCAACATTTAAATCTTTGCCGCATTTAGGACATATGCCCCTGCAATTCTCATCACATAAGGGTTTCATCTGCATGCTTAACAATACCTGCTCTTTAAGAACATCCTGCAGGTCAAGCACATCTCCCTTATAAAACCCCATATCCATTTCGTCATCCTTTAATTCGTGCCTTTCAGCACGCATATCTTCTATAGGATGGTAAACAACACTTACAGGGATATCCATATCCCGGTCAAATTCCTTAAGACACCTGCTGCACTCAAATTTAATCCGGGTTTTTATTCTGCCGCTGATTATAATTTCCTGAACGGTTTTCTGCAGTTCAAGATGAGCAGAGACCGGGGCAACTCCAGAGCCGTCTCCCGGGCTTATTTTCTCGTCTATATCTAAACTCAGACCTTCGTCTGGAATATCCGGTATCGTAATTTTCATTATAAAACATCACAAAAAGGTTATTGATTATAAAGATTTTTTCTCAAATAAGTCAAGAAAACGGCCGCTGTTCTTCTTTGAGCTTTGATCTACGCTTGTGGGAGCAGCGTCTCTGACCAGCTCCCGGCATTTTGTATTGCAAATGATGGGGGAAAAAGGTTCAACGGAAAGTTTTCAAGTAGTCAAATGGATGATGCGGTGAAATCTGTTTGGAATTCTATTTTGGGTGTTGTATAATGAATTCATGAAAACTATTGATACAACAGTAAACATATCTTTGAAATATTCAGTAAACGAAAAAAAATTGTCTGAAATAATAAAATCAGGCGAGATCGAGAAGAAATATCTTGCGCACATTTTTGCCTTTTTTGCCGATGTCCCTGTACCTGACATGATGGCTTTCATCAAGAAATACGACATAAGTCAGTCCCTGATCAAAAAATATTATTTTAAACACGTAAAGAAATTTTATCCCAATGCCGAATTGGAGAATGTGTTTTCCTCTAAATAATGGAATCATCTCCTGATTGGCTATATGTCTTTAGACTCGCTTTGAAAATACTCTCACACGAAAATATTCCAAAAAGCCAGTGGTCTTTTGGCGGCGGAACCGCGTTAATGACTTACTATAATCACAGAAAGAGTAAGGACATTGATATTTTTCTGCATGATGTTCAGCTTTTAACCAGATTTTCTCCGCGATTAAATGACTATGTTGCCAGCCGTACAGATGACTATACTGAAATGTCAAACTTCCTTAAATTGAAGGTTGAACAACAGGAATTAGATTTTATCGTTGCTCCTTTTTTGACTCGAAATCCGACTATAAAGAAAGTAATAGAGAATGTTCTTGTCAATGTCGAGGCGCCTGAGGAGATAGTGATCAAAAAAATATTTTATAGAGCAGATGCTTTTAAAACGAGAGATATCGTTGACTTAGCTCTTGTTATTAAACATAAAGAAAGCAGTCTTATAGAAAATCTTGGTATTTTTCAAAGCAAGATTGATATTTTGCAACACAGACTGGACATTCTAAAAAAAGTTTATGCGATTGAATTGAAATCCCTCGATATTATAGATAAAAAAACTGCAAAAGAAGCGCCTAAGATTGTAAAAAGTTTTTTAGATAAGTTGAAGTCTCTATAAAGAAGATTTTCCGAGGGCTGGTCGTACGAGCGATGACTGTAACCAAAACCCTTTCATCATTTGTCGGGGGAATACTTACAACAAGACCTTTGCGGGAGCAGGTCGGAGACGCTGCTCCCGGGATTCCTTGCCTTTCTCCAGTCTCCAGAGTCAATCAGCCATAGCCGTAATGTCTCGTCGCTTATTGTAATGCCGTCAAGGTCGTGAAGCTTCTCCGCCGCCAGTGTCGGCCCAAAGCCTTCGTATTTTTTCCTGTAAAGCCGGAAAATCTTGTCCTTTACTTTATCTGCTGTCTTATGGTTTGACTCCGCTCCTCGCAGTTTATGGATAACTCCTTCTTCCCCTTCGTCTCGTATCCTCTCTACAATCCGCCTTATCTGCCGGGCACTCATCGAAAGCATCTCGGCGGCGTTTACCTGCTTAATCTCTCCATCTAAAACCTTCCGTATTACATGCAGCCGTCTCGCCTCTTTCCTGCTCATTATCAAAATGTCCTTTCCTGCCATCCTGTCTCCTTTCAAAAAGGAGCAGTCTAACATCTTTAAAAGCGGACATTTCTATTTTGGTATGACAGAAAACGCTTTCAGATAGATTTTTGATGAGGCAATTCGCTTTGTTGCCTCAAGTTCTTCTTTTACTCTCAGATAGGCGATAAAGTCGCCAACTTCTTTTTTTCGCTTCGGTGAAAGTCTGTCATAATCAGCCAATATCTTTTCATCAGATATTGCAGCTGCTTTGCTCATATTATCCTCCGGTGATTGCCGTTGCTATATTATTATTTCCTAAAAATGTTTTTCCCGCAAGTAGGCTGGGGATTATCCTGTATAGAACGGCATGAGCTTTAACGGGGGAAAACGGACTCTGCTATTTTGCCCCTTCGCTCTTTGCTGTAACGCCTCTGAGCTTTGATCTCTTCCCTGATTTTTTATCAGCCTTAAGGCTTTTATACAGGTCATAAGCTTTGTCGGGAGAAAGATTTTCGTGAACTACCGCCCTTACTGCCTGTATCATGGCAACAGGTGCGTCTGCCTGAAAGATATTCCTTCCCATATCAACGCCGGCTGCCCCGCGCTTTATTGCGTTATGGGTAAGTTCAAGCGCCTCGAGTTCAGGCAGTTTCTTTCCCCCTGCCATTACCAACGGGACAGGACAGGTCTTTACGACCTTTTCAAAACCTTCACAGTAATATGTCTTTACAAAATGGGCGCCGAGCTCTGCTGCTATGCGACAGCATAATGCGAGATATCTTGCATCGCGCGCCATCTCTTTGCCTACAGCAGTGACCGCAAGCACAGGTATGCCGTAACGCTGACCCTCATCGACTAATTTTGTCAGGTTCAGGAGCGTCTTTTTCTCGTTCGGCGACCCGACATAGATAGACAATGCCACTGCAGATACATTAAGCCTAACCGCGTCTTCCATCGCAACGGTTATCCCTTCATTCGACAGTTCGCTAAGGATGCTGTTGCCTCCCGACACCCTGAGAACAATAGGGGTATCAGCCGAAGCAGATGCATCCACAGAGGTTCGCAGCACTCCCCTTGTCGGCATCAATGCATCGGCATAAGGCAAAAGAGGTCTTATTGTCCTTCCCGCATCCTCAAGACCTGTTGTGGGCCCTAAAAAATATCCGTGGTCAACAGCAAGCATGACAGTCCTGCCATCTGATTTTATTATCCTTGAAAGCCGGTTCTTAAGTCCCCAATCCATAATATATGTCCTCCTGGTTCTTATGAATTATTTTTGTGGCTCTATTATAACCTTGATAGATTCCTTTGCATCTTCAACGATCTGAAAGCCTTCCTGGGTCTTTGACAAAGGCAGTCTGTGGGTTATCATGTCCCTGACATTCACCCTCTTCTGCCTGATAAGTTCCAAGGCCGTCATATGTTCATTATAGTTTGCCGCATATGACGATGTCAGTGTTATCTCATTGCGCCAGAAAAGCTCATTAATGGGAAGGGGGATTTCAACTCCCTTACCTGTTGGTGCAAAAAAAAGTATAACGCCTCCCCTGTCAACAGATTGAAATGCCTGGCTGATCGCCTTTTCCGCCCCTGTTGTAAGAATCACTATATCTGCCGGCCTGCCTTTGTTTATCTCCCTGAACTTCTCGGAAACGTTATCTTTTGCATCGGCGGTTACATCAGCGCCGAATCTTTTTGCGGCCTCGAGCCTGTAAGGATTTATATCAACTGCAACGACAGGAGATGCACCAAGCGCTTTTGCAAGCTGGATATGCAACAGTCCCGAGATGCCGCTCCCTATAACAAGCATGCTGAGGCCTGTCTTTGTCCCTGCGATCCTCTGCCCACGATAAACACAGGCAAGCGGTTCTATAAATGTCGCCTCCTCATATGACATCTCCTCAGGGAGCAGATATACTCCCCTGTCTACATTTATGGCAGGAAGCCTTACATACTCTGAAAATCCGCCGGGATAGAAATTAGTCTTCCTTAATGTCTCGCAGACTGTATGGTGGTTGTTCAGACAATAATGG
>JAKAKQ010000211.1 GCA_021813425.1 Nitrospirota bacterium | reverse complement strand
CGCTTGCTGCTGCTTCTACAGCAGATGAGTTCGATATGAGCCCGGAGGACATAAAGAGGGGCCTTGAAGGTTTTAAAGGAGTGCCGATGAGACTTTCGATCAGAGATCTCTCCGGCGCGCTGATTATCAGCGATGTATATAATGCAAACCCGGCATCGATGGAAGAGGCTGTAAAAGAACTTATAAGGTTAAAAAGATTGAGGACTATTGCAGTACTCGGAGACATGCTTGAGCTTGGTCCGTATGCTGAAGAAGCCCATAAAAACCTGGTAAGAAGGCTGTCGGAGCTGAATATCGATCTGCTTATAGCTGTTGGGAGCGAAATGATCAAGGCCTCATCTGAATTCTCCGGTATATGTTACAGCGCTGATGACTCTGCTGTTGCGAAATCCATACTTTCAGGTATCTGCAGGGAGGGCGATACAGTCCTCGTAAAAGGTTCAAGGGGCATGCGCATGGAAAGAGCACTTCCCGATGCCGAAGTCCCGTCTGCTGAAGAAGGTGGACATGCTTTATAAGATCCTATACAGTATGCACGACCTTTTCTCTCCGCTGAACGTATTCAGGTATATAACGTTCAGAACTGCCCTTGCAATAATTACAGCAATGGTATTTTCCCTGATAATAGGACCATCGATTATAAACAGACTTAAGAAGATAAGCATTACTCAGCAGATAAGAGATGATGGGCCGCAGTCTCACCTTAAAAAGTCCGGGACGCCGACAATGGGCGGTATTATTATTATAATATCCATTATCTTTGCCATTTTGTTGTGGGGCGACCTCGGCAATCTGTATATCTGGATAATGGTCGTTTCTCTCCTCGGTTACGGCTCTATCGGGCTCCTTGACGATTATCTCAAGGTTATAAAGAAAAATTCCAAAGGACTCCGCGCCTGTTACAAATTCGGTGCTCAAATTGCACTTGCATTGGTAATAGGCATCCTGCTTTATAAAAATCCAAACGACCCTTACAAATCCGTATTAAGTGTCCCGTTTTTCAAAAGATGGCTCTTTGAGCTCGGTTGGTTCTATATACCATTTTCGATACTTGTGATAGTGGGCTCTTCAAATGCCGTAAATCTGACTGACGGTATCGACGGCCTCGCCATAGGACTTGTGGGAATCGCATCACTGGCTAATATGGTGCTGGTCTATATTTCAGGGAATGCGAAGTTTGCTCAGTATTTACAGGTTCTTTATCTTCAGGGCACAGGAGAGCTTACGGTCTTCTGCGGTGCGATACTGGGGGCTTCACTCGGATTCCTCTGGTTTAATTCATATCCGGCCGATGTCTTTATGGGTGATGTCGGCTCACTGGGACTTGGAGGGGCGCTCGGCACTCTGGCTATAATAACAAAGCACGAGATCGTCCTTGCTATAGTTGGAGGGATATTTGTCATCGAGACGCTTTCCGTCCTGTTTCAGGTCGCCTCATTCAAGCTTACAGGGAAAAGGATATTTAAGATGGCGCCTGTGCATCATCATTTTGAACTCAAAGGATGGCACGAGTCAAAGGTCATCGTTAGATTCTGGATTATCGGCATCATGTTGGCTCTGCTGAGCCTTGCAACACTAAAATTGAGGTGATTATGAGACAGTTGTTAGTCGTCAGTCGTCAGTCGTCAGTCAAGAATAAGTTGGCAGTTAGCATTCGGTCTACGACACATGGGCAATCAGCAAAAATCAGAAGATTATTGCGTCTTGATTATAAACTATTCACTGTTCACTGTTCACTGTTCACTGTTTTCTTTCTATTCACTATTTACTTTTTACCTTTCACTGCTTCGGCTGATGAAATAAAATCCAGGGCAGCCGTTGTCATGGATGCCGTAACAGGCAGAGTGCTATATGCAAAGAACCCTGACCTCAGGCTCATGCCTGCAAGCACAACAAAATTAATGACCGCACTGGTCGTAGTCGAAAAGGCAAACCTGTCAAGTGTCACAACTGTCAGCAAAAGGGCCGCAAATACAGCTCCTACCAGGGCCGGGCTGAAAGAAGGGGATAAAGTAACCATAGAGACATTACTCTATGCAGCGCTCATTAAATCTGCAAATGATGCATCCGTTGCACTTGCCGAGGCGGTTGCAGGCTCGGAAAAGGAGTTTATAAAACTCATGAACAGGAAAGCAATTGCAATTGGGGCAAATGATACGAGATTCATCAATCCAAACGGTCTTCCCGGTAAGGGTCAGTATACAACCGCTTATGACCTGTCAAAAATAATGAGGCAGGCGATCAAATACCCTGTGCTGAAAGAGATACTCGGAACCCGTGTGGCAGAAGTCACTACAGAAACAGGAAAAACAATATTTGTAAAAAACACAAACAAGCTCCTGTGGTCGGATGAAGAACTCCTTGGGGGTAAAACAGGCTATACCCATCAGGCAAGGCACTGCTTTGTCAGCGCCGGCGAACGTAACAATGAAACGATCGTAGTCGCTCTCCTCGGCACGCCCAGCAGGGATCTGTTATGGAAAGAGACAGAAGATCTGATGACTTTTGGGTACAGGGTTATGAACAACATGGATGAACCTGTTGTTTATCTTTCCAGATCCGACTATGATTCTGCAAAAATAATAAAGGCATCATATACCAAAAAAACGAATATCAAATCGCAGAAAAAAACGGTCAAGAACAAAAAAAGCAAAAGGAATACGGTCGCCTCCAAAAACAAAACATTAAAATCCAAACAGACCGCAAAAAAGAAAAAAGATATAAAGTCTGTAGAAAAGAGCAGAAAAAAAATAAAACGGAATATCGCCAGACGGGGAGAAGATGGAGTTAAAGGGTAAGAAAATTACTGTTGTAGGACTTGCGCGAAGCGGTGTGGGAGCTGCAAACCTTTTATCAGAAATGGGTGCAGAGGTGACTGTGACAGACAGAAAGTCAAATGACGAACTGGCCGGTTCCATAAAAAGACTTGCGCCTTCAGTAAGGCTTGCACTTGGAGGTCACCCTGATAATATTTTCATGTCAGCAGACATGGTAGTTGTCAGTCCCGGGGTCCCGCTCGAAATCAACCCGATCGCATCTGCTAAGGCAAACGGCATATCT
>JAKAKQ010000389.1 GCA_021813425.1 Nitrospirota bacterium | reverse complement strand
CAGGGTGCAATCCTCAGGATCCCTTTATGGATTCTGAGGATTTTTTGTTTTAATATGAGGATAAAAATCATCTTTGTATCTGTTTTACTAAGAAGTTCATTAGTAAAACCTCATAATTTGTCATTCCCGCAATCCCGAAAGCTTTCGGGAGTCGGGAATCCTTCTAAAAACAAAGAAAGATTCCGGGCAAGCCGGAATGACAGAATAAAGTTATATGTCGCTTTACTTTCGTTCTCATTAGTAAGTCTGGAGATGGCATTTGAGCGGTTTCTTTTGCCGATAGACGGTCAGTAAATTATTATGATAATAAAGAGGCAAAAGCCTCGGAGTCCCGATCTGATCGGGACGAGAATGAGCGAAAATGCTATCTCCAGACTATGTTTAGTTATGGTATTTAAAATATGATAAAAATAATTTCTCTATTTTTACTGTTCACTATTCACTGTTCACTATTCACTGTCTCTTATGCCGGGGAGGCGCCGAAACGCATAATCTCTCTTGCTCCTAATATGACGGAGATACTCTTTGCGTTGGGTCTTGACGACAATATAGTCGGCGTCACAAGCTTCTGCGATTATCCGGAAGAGGCAAAGAAAAAACAAAAGATCGGGGGGATGTCCAATCCATCATTAGAGGCGGTTGTTTCTTTAAAACCGGATATTGTTGTGATGACAATTGACGGTAATCCAAAGGAGTTTGAGGAAAGACTCCGGTCTTTGAAAATAAAGACTTATGTCTTCAGGTCAAAGAGGATATCTGAATTGTCCCAGGGCATCAGGGATATGGGAACAGCCCTCGGTGTAAAAGAAAGGGCTGATTTACTTGCACGAGAGATTGAGACAACCATAAACAAGATAAGCAGGGGCGTATTGCAATACGCCCCTGCATCCGTCAAAAACCCTTCGCCCTTCGCCCCTTACCCCTCACCTGAAAAGAAGATTCTTTTTATTATCTGGCCTGAACCTCTGATCGTTGCAGGGCCAGGCAGTATTACTGATGACGCAATAACTATCATCGGAGGCAGGAACATAGCGGCAAAATCAAAGTCTGCTTACCCTAAGTATTCAATAGAGGAAATCCTGACACAGGCGCCGGACATTATATTCATCGGCAGGGGGATGGGGATGGAAAAGGTCTCACAGGGACTTCTTAAAAAATTAAAATCCGTTCCGGCCATAAAGAACAAAAGAGTATTTTACGTAAGCGATTATTTATACAGGCTCGGCCCGAGAACAGTCAAAGGCATAGAAGAGCTCGCAGGGTATATGGAGCAATAGCAGATGAAGATCAAGATGTTGATTATCATTTTAATATCAATCCTGATTTTTGGAATATCACTGGTTATCGGTCCCAGGATAATAAACCCTTTTGACATGGACGATATATCCAGGGAGATATTGTTTTTCATCAGGGCGCCGCGCGCTGTTGTGGCGGTCCTCATGGGCATGGCGCTCGGGGCATCAGGTGCAGTATTACAGGGCATACTCAGGAATCCCCTTGCAGACCCTTATATACTGGGCATCTCAAGCGGGGCGTCTCTTTCAGCAGCCCTTGCCATACTGGGAGGATTGACTTTTTTAGGCACATTCACAGTCCCGGTGTTTGCCTTTACAGGCGCTGTTATCACAGGGGGTATTGTTGGTATGATGGGTTGGAAAAAAGGAGGACTCTGGCCTGAAAGACTACTGCTTGCAGGTGTTGGGCTTAGTTTTCTTTTTTCAGGCCTGCTTATGCTTATAATGAGTATTTCGACAGACGAGGGATTGAGGAAGGCCATGTTATGGATCTTCGGGGACCTTTCGATGTCTGAATGGTCCAGGATCCCTTACGGAATGGCATTCGTCACCGCAGGGACAGTCATATCGGTTGCGAGGGCAAAAGCCCTTAACGCCCTTATTTTAGGTGATGAATTTACTCACAGCCTCGGTTTTTCTCCCCGCAAAGAGAGGTCCGTCCTGTTTGTTTCTGTCGGCTTGATGACCGCAGCATCTGTATCCCTTGGAGGCATGATCGGCTTTATAGGTCTGCTTGTTCCGCATATAATGCGGTTTTTCATCGGCTCTGACAGTAAATTGCTCCTGCCCGCATCGGCGCTCGGAGGAGGCGCGCTCCTGTGCATTGCCGACTTGATAAGCAGGTCAATACTTCCGCCCATGGAACTTCCTGCGGGAATTATTACAGCCATTATAGGCTCGCCTTATTTTCTTTATCTTTTAAGGAGAAAGAATGTCCTCAGCATCTAAACCCATGATACTCGAACTCAATGATGTCTGTTTTTCTTATTCGAAAGTCGAATCCCTTATCTATAATCTCTCTTTCTCTATAGGCGAGGGAGAATTTATCGGCCTCCTCGGAGCAAATGGTTCCGGAAAATCGACTATTTTAAAATTAGCCAGCGGGATACTTAAACCTTTATCAGGCGATCTGCGGCTCTGGGGCAAGCCCCTGCACTCATACATGAACAGAGACCGTGCAAAGCTGATAAGCTATCTCCCCCAGACACTCGATATCACCGTTCCTTTCACAATTAAAGAACTGGTAAGCATGGGGTTGTATCCTTATGATATACCACCTGCAATGAGTGTTTACGATGCCCTTGAAATGGTAGGACTCAGAGATAAAGAAGGCGCTCACCTCGCAGACCTGAGCGGAGGCGAGAGAAGGAGGACTTTCATAGCTATGACCCTTCTGCAGGGTGCAGGGCTCCTTCTTCTTGACGAACCGCTTGCAAACCTTGACCTGAAATACCAGGTGGAACTCATACGTCTGCTCAGAAAACTGAGAAAGGACAGGAATATATCCGTAGTAATGGCGCTTCACGATATAAATATCGCATTGCAGTTTGAGAAGGTGGTATTAATTAAAGACGGTAAGATACTCGGTATCGGTCCGCCTGAATATATACTCTCAGAGGAATTAATAAGGAATGCATTTGATGTTGATGTGAGGATAATCAGACAGCAGGGCGAAAAGGCTTATATAAGCTATGAGAATAATTTCTGATGGACAGGGATAATCAGATGAACAAAAGGATAGTATTTATTACAGGCGGCGCCAGGAGCGGAAAAAGCAGGTTCGTCCTGAAAGAGGCATCCGGGGTTTCAGGTAAAAAGGCATTTATAGCAACAGCACAGGCGCTTGATGATGAGATGAAGCAGCGGATAGAAAGACATAAACTGGAGCGTGGGGATGGGTGGGACGAATATGAAGAACCATTGAAGATCGTTGATGTAATCAGAAACATAGAGGGAAAATATAGCGTGATAGCAATCGATTGCCTGACATTATGGTTATCGAATCTACTTATGAATGATAAAAATGTTGAAAAGGAGATTGAATCTTTTTGCCGTTCACTGTTCACTGTTCACTGTTCACTGTTTGTTGTCTCAAACGAGGTTGGAATGGGGATAGTCCCTGAAAACGAGATGACGAGGAAGTTCAGGGATATGGCAGGGCTGTTGAATCAGAAGATTGCAGATGCAGCAGATGAGGTTTATATGGTCGTCTCGGGAATACCAATAAAAATAAAAGATAAAGGAGAATTATGATGCTGGAAATAATAAATAAAATAACGCCGTTAGGGATTGAATTTGCAGAGAGGGCGCAAAAACGCCTCGATAATCTTACAAAACCGCAGGGCAGCCTCGGGAGGCTTGAGGAGTTTGCAAAAAGAGTTGTAACTATTACAGAAAATACAATGCCTGATCTGGATAAAAAAGTAATCTTCACGTTTGCAGGAGACCACGGAGTTGCAGAGGAAGGCGTTTCAGCATTTCCAAAGGAAGTCACAAGACAGATGGTGCTGAATTTCCTTAATGGAGGCGCCGGGATAAATGTGCTTGCAAGACATGCAGGAGCAGAGGTTGTTGTTATAGACATAGGCGTTGATTACGATTTCAGGGATTTCAGTAAGGGCGAACTGCCGTTCGCTCCTATCCTTATTCTGAAAAAGGTCATCTCAGGTACAAAGAATATGCGTAAAGGCCCTGCCATGACAAGACAGGAGGCTGAAGACTGCATAAATGCAGGGATCGAGCTTGCGACCGGATACGCAAAAAAAGGATATAAGATCTTCGGGACAGGAGAAATGGGCATTGCAAATACAACACCCTCTTCTGCAATCGCATCGGTTCTTACAGGGCAATCCGTACAAGATGTGACCGGAAAAGGTACCGGGATAGACAATGATACACTTAAAAACAAGGTCAGGGTAATTGAAGATTCAATAGCCTTAAACATGCCTGACCCGAAAGACCCGATCGATGTGCTTTCAAAAGTTGGGGGCGCCGAGATCGGGGGGATTGCAGGATTAGTCATTGGTGCTGCTGCAAACAAAATCCCAGTTGTCATTGACGGATTTATCTCTACAGCAGGCGCGCTGATCGCCTACTCTCTCGAACCTCACACAAAAGATTACATGTTTGCAGCCCACAATTCTGTGGAGATAGGCCATAAGGCGATGCTCGAAAAGATAGGGTTAAGACCGATCCTTGATCTTGATTTAAGACTTGGAGAAGGCACTGGGGCAGCGCTTGCGATGCTGATAATCGAAGGAGGTCTTAAGATATATAAGGAGATGGCCACCTTCGGAGAGGCAGGGGTGTCAGGAAAAACTGATTAACATTTTATTATATTAATTAGGCCCAGGGGAAAACTGTCTTTAAGCGGTTTCTTTTGCTGATATTCAGACAGTCTATTTAATAAAAACATAAAGAGGCAAAAGCCTCGGAGCGAAGCGAGAATGAGCGAAAAGATTGTTTTCCCCTGCGATTTGAGGGTAAATAATGTTTAAACAGATTCTTATTGCATTTCAATTCCTAACGATTATACCTTTGAGGGTTGAGGGAGATATTTCTGAAAAAGATATAGCGAAATCAGCAGTCTTTTTCCCTGTTGTAGGCGCTTTTCAGGGCCTTTTAGCTGCCGGTGCTGCTTTATTGTTGATCAAACTGTTTTCTCCTGAAATCACAGGCGGACTGGTCATTCTGATATTGATAATCACCAATGGTGGTTTCCATCTTGACGGCCTTGCAGACTCATTCGATGGACTGGCTGTAAAATCAAGCGGCAACAGGGAAACCGATAAGGTGAAAAGACTTTCCGTGATGAAAGACAGCTCAACAGGAGCGATAGGGGTAGTTGCGATTGTGTTTGTCATTCTTATGAAATTTCTCTTTCTGAAATTTTTAGTTCTGAACTCGTCACCAGCAACTTTTTACTCCTTGCTATTCTTGATGCCGGTATTCTCTAAATGGGCAATGGTTCCAGCCATGTATCATGGGATATCAGCAAGACAGGATGGACTGGGCAGGATATTCATCGATAACATTAAAGCAGAATATGTACTCTTCTCATCTTTGCTGACGATCATATGTTGTCTTCTTGCCGTGCAATTTTATCTGTATAAGATGTACGGCATAAACTCTGTTTTATTATTTCCTGTCCTGTTCGCCATTTTATATCTATTCAGTTTTTCCTCAACAAAATTCTCTATAAGAAGATTTGATGGACTTACAGGAGACAACTTCGGTGCAGTAAGCGAAATTTCAGAGATACTTTTTTTAATGGTGATATCGATATGGTTACAACACTTTATCTGATCAGACACGGAGAGACAGAGGGCGCAGAGGTTCGCAGGTATAAAGGGAGCATCGACGTCCCCCTCTCTAAAAAGGGAATCGAACAAATGAAACGGGTTTCGAAATTTCTAAATAGGTCTTATAAGTCTTATGCGTCCTATATGCCCTATAAAAAATCGCTATCTGCGGTTTACTGTTCTGATTTAAGCAGGGCGATAAATAGCGCCGGGATTATTTCTGAACAGCATGGACTCAAACCCGTCATAATCCCTGGATTCAGAGAGCGCAACTTCGGGATCTGGGAAGGAATGAGTTTTGATGAGATAAGAGAGAAATATCCGGCAGAATTCGATTCCTGGGCGAACAACCCTCTGAAATTCAGTCCCATGGGGGGAGAGAGCACTTTACAGGTTAGAGATAGAGTAATAAATGCATTAGATAATATTTTGAAAAATCACCACCCCACCCCTCCTTCCCCCTCGAGGGGGGAGGGCAAGGGAGGGGGTGAGAGCATTGTAATTGTTTCTCACGGCGGTGTAAACAGGATTATACTCTGCCATATCCTTGGGATACCGTTAGAGAATATCTTCAGGGTCGAGCAGGATTATGCAGCAGTTAATATCATTGAATTCTGGGACAAATACCCTATAGTGAAACTGATTAATGGAGCGGTAAATGGCTAAATCTTTAATGATTCAAGGTACTGGTTCAGGTGTAGGAAAGAGCCTGATTGTCTCCGGCCTATGCAGGATATTCAGCGACAGGGGAATTAATGTTGCGCCCTTCAAGGCGCAGAATATGGCTCTTAACTCATTTATCACGAGAGACGGCGGCGAGATAGGGAGGGCGCAGGCATTGCAGGCAGAGGCGGCAAGAATAGAGCCGGCAGCGGATATGAATCCGGTATTACTGAAGGCTTCGGGGGAAATGGGCTCTCAGGTGATTATTCATGGAAGGGTTCATTCGACTATGAAGGCTCAGGAATATTATGCCTTTAAAAAAACGGCGTGGGCTGCGGTCAAAGAATCCTTTGACAGGCTTTCTCAAAGGCACGACCTTATAATTATGGAAGGCGCCGGAAGTCCGGCAGAGATTAATCTCATGGATGTCGATATTGTAAATATGTCCGCGGCCAAATACGCGAAGGCGCCGGTAATCCTGGTCGGAGACATAGACAAGGGAGGCGTTTTCGCTTCGATTTACGGAACGGTAAAGCTGCTCGGAAGGAGCGGCAAACACATAAAAGGATTTGTGATAAATAAATTCAGGGGCGACGCCGAAATACTCAAACCCGGACTCGATATGATAAGGGACAAAACAGGAAAGCCGGTGATAGGAGTGCTTCCTTACATAAAAGAAATATGCCTGCCTGAAGAAGACGGGCTCTCCCTTCAGAAAATTTCAAATTTCAGATTTCAAATTTCAAATAATGAGAAAATAAAGATTGTCATAGTCAGGCTGCAATACATCGCCAACTTCACCGACTTCGACCCCTTCGCGCATGAACCGGACGTGGAACTCGTCTATTCATCGAATCCCTCGGATATAGAAAACGCGGATATCGTAATCATTCCCGGGTCGAAAAATACCGTAAAAGACCTTATACTTTTAAAAGAAAACGGTCTCGATGAGAGCATAAAGCGGGCGTGTTCAAAGGGCGTACGGATTATAGGCATGTGCGGCGGCTACCAGATGCTCGGCAAAAAAATATATGACCCTTATTGTGTTGAAAGCAGACACAAAGAGATCGACGGCATCGGTCTTTTGAATATAGAAACGACCTTCGACAAAACAAAGACAACATCGCAGGTAGAGGCAACATTAGTTCGGAGTTCAGGGTTTGGAGGTCAGGGCTTAGAAAACACAAAATTAAAGGGCTATGAAATACATATGGGGCAAAGCACGGGAAATATAGGGCTTTTTAAGATTTCACGCATAACACATCACGCGTCACGCGTCAGGGATGTTTATGACGGCTCGATGAACGGCAACTGCTGGGGAACTTATATTCACGGTATTTTTGATAACGACTCGTTCAGAAGAAAAATCGTAGATCAGGCACGAAAAGCAAAGGGACTCGACGCTCTGAATTCTACAACGTCATACCCTGGCATCAAAGACAGAGCCATCGACAGCCTCGCATCCATAGTAAGAGAGAATATCGACATGGATTTTATAAAAAGGATTATAGGCTTATGACATCCGGCTATTCGGCATTCGGCCTTCCGCCTGCAATACTCGCAGCGGCGTTCCTTCTGGATATCGCTGTCGGCGATCCGCGCTGGCTGCCGCATCCGGTAAGGATTATCGGCAAGGCGATAACGAAAACCGAAATATTCCTGAGAAAATATTTCAAATCACCGCTTCAGGAAAAAATGGGAGGCATCTTTTTAGTTATAATAATTACCTTCTCTGCTTTTTTAAGCGCATTATTATTGTCCTCCATTCTTTTAATATTGTTCCGCTTTTCTTCTTTATCCTTATTGGCCGGAGCCCTTCTTATCTATCTCACATCCACAACAATAGCTGTCCGTGAATTAATAAATTCGGCCCGGATTGTAATAAGGGAAGTGAAAAATAAGGACATCGAAACAGCAAGAAATAACCTCGGCATGATAGTAGGCAGGGACACCCAAAACCTTTCTGAAGAAGGCGTATTAAAGGCTACCATAGAGACCCTGTCCGAAAATCTCTCGGACGGCATTATTGCGCCTCTGTTCTATCTCGCAATCGGAGGCATACCGTTAGCCTTGACATACAAGGCGATAAATACCCTCGATTCGATGGTCGGTTATAAAAACGAGAGATATAAAAACTTCGGATGGGCTGCCGCGCGTCTCGACGATATTGCAAATTATATCCCGGCAAGGATTACGGGAGCGCTTATAGCAGTTTCATCCTCCGCTGTTTTCCGCTCGCCGTTCACTGTCCGAGATTCGCTTAAAACCATGCTGCGGGACGGCAGAAAACATACGAGCCCGAATGCAGGAATTCCTGAGGCGGCAATGGCGGGCGCCATCGGAGTAAGGCTCGGAGGGCCGTCGTCATACGGCGGCATTATCGTACAGAAACCTTATATAGGAACGGAAACCGATGTAGATTATCTCGCAGCCTCGGAAAAAACAATAAAAGTCATAATGTTTTCTTCCATAGCAGCAGTCGCGATTTCGGCGGTCGTTCTATATGCAAGGGGGATTTATGGATGAACAAAACATAACTCCTGCTCATGGAGGCAATATATACAAGCTTGCCGAGGAACTAAATATCGATGAACGGGATATTATCGATTTCAGCGCTTCCATAAATCCATTAGGAGTGCCTAAAGGCGTTCTTTCCGCGATAAAAGAGAACGGCAGATACCTGTTCAACTATCCGGATCCCGACGCGGAAGAGCTCACCCGGGCGATAGCGCAGCATATCGGCATGGATTCGCGATCTGTATTATGCGGCAACGGCAGCACCGAACTTATCTATCTTGTTGTCAGGGCATTGAAGCCTGAAAAGGTATTAATTCCAGCCCCCACATTTTCCGAGTATGAACGGGCGGTCAACGATCCCAAGAAGATTGAATATTTCATACTCTGGGAAAAGAACAAATTTGAACCCGACCCTGATAAATTTATTGCTGCAATGTCCGGGAGAAATTCATCGTCAACATACAAGTCATCTCTTACCACATCTGTTGATATGGCATTTCTCTGTAATCCGAATAATCCGACAGGCCGGCTGCTCAAGAAAGAAGAGTTATTGAAAATAGCAAATGCCGCAAAGGACCTTAAATGCCATCTTGTCGTCGATGAGGCATTCATAGACTTTCTGCCGGACGAGTCGGTCATAAAAGAGGTCGAAAACAATCCCTACCTCATCGTATTAAGGTCCATGACAAAATTCTACGCGCTTTCAGGCCTGAGGGTCGGCTACTGCGCGGCTCACAAATCAATTCTGGATATTATTAAGAAATGTAAGGAGCCGTGGACGGTAAACACGCTCGCGCAGGCGGCAGGGATTGCAGCGCTCAATGATAGTTCATACAGGGATGAGACATTCAAGGTTATACGCAATGAGAAAAAGACCCTTGAAGACGGGTTTAAAATCCTCGGTATTACTTATATACCGTCTTTTGCGAATTTCTATTTATTAAAACATGACAATGCCAGGGGAATAATTGCAAACCTGAAGAAAAAAGGGATTATGATCAGGGACTGCTCAAACTTCATGGGTCTGGATGAAGCATATATGAGAGTCGCGGTGAAATCTAACAAACAAAACATGCGTCTTATAAAGGAGATTGCAAATCTATGAACGGTGTAGTAATAGCCGGAACCCACAGCGGGTGCGGGAAAACGACCGTCACGCTCGGCATCCTCGCCGCATTAAGGAAAAAGGGATTGAAGGTGCAGCCCTTCAAGGCCGGGCCCGATTTCATAGACTCAGGGCTGCATAAAATAATTACAGGCAAGCATTCCAGGAACCTCGATATGTGGATGTGCGGAGAGGATTACGTGAAAGAGTGCTTTTATAAAAACTCGATTGATGCGGATATTTCGATAATAGAAGGCGTTATGGGTCTGCATGACGGAGATTTCAGCACTTCGAGGCTTGCGGCACTGCTCGATATTCCGGTCATCCTTGTTGTCGATGCCTATGGAATGGCCGAAAGCGCTGGAGCGATAGTGAAAGGATTTCTTGAATATAGTGCAAAAGTGCGGAAGCGCGGAAGCACGGAAGTCTTTGCTTCCGAACTTCCAAACTTCCTAACTTCTGGACTGATAGCAGGCGTAATTTTCAACCGCGTTGCATCTGAAAGACATTATGAGAGACTAAAAAATAGTGTGCAGGATATCCAAGTCCTCGGTTATCTGCCGAGAGATCTGAGTTTTGAGATTCCTCACAGGCATTTGGGATTGACGGTTGCGGAGGAGAATCCTATAACGATCGAGGTGATCGAAAGGCTTGCAGACTGTGTACAGAACTATATAAGTATAGACTCAATTATTGCTATGAGCAATTGCCTTC
Organism: Nitrospirota bacterium; assembly: GCA_021813425.1. Classification (GTDB taxonomy): domain Bacteria; phylum Nitrospirota; class Thermodesulfovibrionia; order Thermodesulfovibrionales; family UBA6898; genus JAKAKQ01. The sequence goes on along the minus strand of JAKAKQ010000389.1, from coordinate 5,402 downwards.
CGCTTCATTCTCGGAAGGCATCCACGCCTTCCTCCGAAGCTGCGCCAGCCCGCTCCTCTGTCCATGATACGCTTGGGCTGCCGAAGTCGCTACAAGCAATCACTCATAGCTCACAATCCTCTTTTAATAAACTAAAAATCGCAGTCGCTTATGATAAGGCCTTCTGCTTTTATTATGAAGACAATTTCGACCTGTTAAAAGATGCTGGTGCGGAGATAATAAAATTCAGCCCTCTTTATGATCAGACCGTCCCTGAAGCCGATGCCGTATACATCGGAGGAGGCTACCCTGAGTTATATGCGAAGGACTTATCAGGCAATGCATCCATGCTTGCGTCTATTAAGGATTGGGCAGATGCCGGCAGACCTATCTATGCGGAATGCGGAGGGCTGATGTATCTGTCCAAAGGAATACATGACTTTAATGGAAGTTTCTTCAAAATGGCCTATGTATTCCCATTCGAAACACAGATGAAAAGAGGAAGGGCGCATTTGGGTTATAGGGAAGTCGAGTTAAACGATAACTGCATCCTCGGCAGAAAAGGAGGCAGGCTGAGAGGGCATGAATTTCATTATTCGGAGATAACTGAGGGGACTGTCTCTATAACCCCTCCCTGCCTCCCCTTAGATAAGGGGAGGTTAGGTGGGGTTAGCGGAGTCGTAGAATCGGGACTGTCCCCATCGGCAGAAATCTATTCTGTAAGAAATAATCACAATGAATTTGTTAACACATCGGGTTATAAGTTTAAAAATACGCTCGCAAGCTATGTGCATATCCATTTCGGAAGCAATCCGGGCGCGGCCGTGAATTTTGTCGATTTCATAAAGGAGACCTCATGGAAAACATCATACTCATAGGACACGGCAGTCCAAAAAAAGACGCCAACAACATCGAACTCGCAGGCAGGCTTTTACACGGCGCTATTCATCCGGATTGTACCGACGACTGCGTGAAGGTGGCCTATCTCCAGTTCGCGGAACCGGAGATCGCGGATACGATACGGAAATGTGTAGAGGATGGAGCGAAAAAGATAATCATCCACCCCTATTTTTTAAGCAGCGGCATGCACGTTACGAATGACATACCTGAAATAATAAAGGAGGCCGAAAGACAATATCCGGACAGGGAATTCATCTATACGGAACCTCTCGGAATACATGAAAAGCTCGTTCAGGTCGTAGTCGAAAGGATACACGCGGCAAACGGACTTTTGCCTGAAGATATAGAAAAAAGGAGCTTCGAGATAATAGATGAGGAGACTGACCTGACCGGATTTCCTCCTGAACAAATCCCGATAATACATCGCGTCATTCACGCTACCGCTGACTTTGAATTTAAAAACACGCTCCTATTCCATCATGATGCGATAAAGATAGGCATCGACGCTATAAAGTCAGGCAAAAATATCCTCACTGACATTGAGATGGTTAAAACAGGGATCATAAAGCGGTGGCTTGAGCCGTGGGGCGGAAAGGTTATCTGCAATATTAATGACGAGGATGTTATAAGGCTCTCAAAAGAGACGGGAAAGACTCGCTCGGAGATAGCAGTTGAAAAAGCCCTTAATGAGAATAATAACATCGGAATAATCGCCATAGGCAACGCGCCTACCGCTCTTTTGAAGATTATCGAAATTTTCAATTCTAAATCTGAAATCTCAAACCTGAAATCTCAAATTTTAACGGTCGGAGTGCCTGTAGGGTTTGTGAAGGCATTCGAATCAAAGGCGCTTCTCTCGGCACAGAATTTCCCGTTCATAACGAACCTTAGCAGGAAAGGCGGAACGCCTGTGGCAGTAGCAATAGTGAACGCATTGTTAAAAATGGCAGAAGGGGGTGATACATGAAAACAGACACATATTTTGGCAGGTAGAATGGAAAACGAAAATTGTAAAAACATGGAATGATGAAGCGGAAAGGGGTGAGATTCCCCTGCTGTCCCGCAGCCGTAAAGGGAACGAAAGCCCAATAAAGCCACTGTCTTATTGACGGGAAGGCGGGCGAGTAGAAACAAGCAGCGCTGAAAACGAATTTCATCGGTGCTCAAAATGCCCTGAGCCGGAAGACCTCTCATTCCAAAAACTTCGATGAAAAAGGAGAAAGATATGTTTAAAAGGATTCTTTTAATAGTGATCGTGCTGCTGTGGTCCGGATCGGCCTTTGCCGCCCATCCTCTCATCACGGACGATACAGGCACTCAGGGAAAAGGCAAGTATCAGGTAGAGGTGAACAGCGAATTCACCTACGAAAAAGAGCGGCAATACAACACGGATGAAGAAAAATGGGAAACAAAAAAGAAGACCGGCGGCGAACTGGCAACCGTTCTGTCTTACGGCGTAACCGATAATGTGGATATTGTTCTCGGTTTTCCGTATCAATGGAAAAAGACAAGAATAGACGGCGTTGTAACAACAGATAAAACCGAGCAGGGAGACGGTATAGCGGACATGTCCTTAGAGGTCAAATGGAGATTTTATGAAAAGGATGGGCTGAGCTTTGCGATGAAGCCGGGAATTACCCTTCCGACAGGTGATGAAAATAAAGGACTTGGCAACGGAAAGATGTCATACGGTCTTGTTCTCATAACAACCAAAGAGATAGCGCCTTTTGCGTTTCATGTTAATCTGGGCTATACGAACAACGAATATAAGCTCCAGACAGATAAAGATGCAAACAGAAAAGGCATATGGCATGCGTCTATCGCCTCTGAGGTAGAGATTATCAAAGACCTCAAGGCAGTTGCCAATATCGGAATGGAGAGAAATCCGGATAAGACATCCAATACCCATCCCGCCTTCATACTCGGCGGGCTGATTTATTCGATATCTGAAAGCATTGCCGTTGATGCCGGTGTAAAGGGCGGGCTTAATAAGCCTGAAACCGATTTAACATTCCTTGCGGGAATTGCGTTTAAATTTTAGGAGGGTAACTATGAAATTTCAAATTTCAAATTTCAAATTTCAAATTATATTTTTATTTATTTCTTCTTTCTTCTTGTTTCTCGTTGACAATGCGCATGCAATGCACATATCGGAAGGGATACTGCCTTTTAACTGGGCATTATTCTGGTCTGTTATCGCGGTCCCGTTTGTTGCATGGGGATTATATAAGCTCAAAAAACTGTCGGCAATCGACCTTTCATTCAAGCCGCTTGTAGGTTTGATGGCGGCAGTAGTGTTTATCATCTCATGCATGCCGATACCGGTGCCTACGGCAGGCACATGCTCCCATCCGTGCGGCACAGGGATTTCAGGAATACTCGTCGGCCCGGCAATAAGCATATTGATAACAGCCGTTGCCCTTCTCATTCAGGCGCTCTTCCTCGCTCACGGCGGATTGACTACATGGGGAGCGGACATCGTATCGATGGGAGTGATGGGTTCGTTCGCTGGATACCTTACATTTAAGGCTTTGCGCTCAATTAAAATAAATCTGGCGGTCTCGGGCTTTATGGCAGGATTATTCGCGGACTGGGCAACATATTTCACCACATCTGTAGAGCTTGCCTCGGGAATAAAAGGCGATTCGGAGTTCATGCCCCTTTTCTGGAAGATACTCATAGCCTTTATACCGACTCAGCTTCCACTGGGGATCCTCGAAGGCGCAATGACGGCAGGCATGGTTATTCTGCTTTATAAAAAGAGGCCTGACCTGCTTGTAAAAATGCGGGTATTAAAGGCAGAGGAGGCGGCGATATGAGATTTCAAATTTCAAATTTCAAATTTCAAATCTTAAATCTTAAATCTCAAATTCCAAGACTGCTGCTGTTCTGCACTTCTGCCGCACTGTTCCTCTGCCTGACTGCCGCTGCCTTTGCGGAAGAGACAAAGGAACCTAAATGGCCCGGCGTGGATGAATCCGTAGTCGAAAAATACGCTAAGGAGCACGGCAGGGAGGCAAGAGAGCCTTTTATAAACACGGATCAGGGAGACTTGCTTCTGTTTGTCTTCCTACTTGCAGGGACAGCAGGCGGTTTTATCGCAGGATATTACTGGAAGGAATTAATGGCAAACAGGAAACAGCAGCGGACAAATGGAAATATTTAACGAACAATTTAAAAAAGACCATTTGCTCTCAAGGGTTGACGCCAGGGTAAAACTTGGCGTCAGCCTGCTTGTTTTAGCTATGGTCTTGAGCTATAAAGGGCTTGCATTCCCCTTGCTCATATTGTGCGTAAGCCTTGCAGTCTGCGTTAGGATAAAAATTCCGCTTAAAGTGTTTCTCCTGAGATTTTCAGAGCCTGTTTTTATCGCATCAGTCGTAATACTGCTTAAATTCCTGTTTTCAGGACAGGAAGCCATGTTTTCCATAAAAATATCCGGCGTCATAATAACGGGACACAAAGACGGCCTCATGGACGGCTTGCAGATAGCAGGCAGGATTTTGGGCGCCGTATCCGTTGTAGCCGTACTCGGATTTTCAACGCCGTTTACCGAGATTATGGCAGCCCTCTCGTGGCTGAAATTTCCTAAAAGTTTTATAGAAATACTTATGCTCGCATACCGCTATATCTTCGTTCTTCTTGAAGACGCTATGGTCATTTACAATGCCCAGAAAAACCGTCTCGGTTATTCAAGCATCCGACGCGGATTAGGCTCGTTCGGAGCTCTTACAGGTTCATTAGTGCTAAAAGCGTTTGAAAATAGCCAGAATATAACAACCGCGATGATACAGCGCGGATATGACGGAAACATGCCTATGATGAAACATAAACCATTCAGGATGTCCGAGGTTATAGCTTCCGCTGCAATAATAACCGCAATGGGGATTATATGGAAAATGTGAGATTATCAATTAAGGTTAATTCATTCAAATATCCGGACAACACTCAGGCAGTGTCCGGAATAGACATAGAAGTGAATCGCGGAGATTTCATAGGACTTCTCGGGTCGAACGGCTCCGGGAAAACAACTCTTCTTAAAATCATGGACGGTCTACTGAAAAACTTTGACGGTCAGGTATTTCTTGACGGCTGCGATATAGCAAAGCTTTCGCCGAAAGATATTTACAAAAAAGTCGGCCTTGTCTTTCAGAATCCGGACGATCAGCTTTTTGCGGCAACGGTTTTTGAAGATGTTGCATTTGGTCCCATAAATATGGGGTTTTCGGAAAACGATGTTACAAGCCGCGTAAAAAATTCCCTGAATGCGGTTGATATGAACGGCTATGCAAAGAAATCGATTCATAACCTCAGTTTCGGCCAGAAAAAAAGAGTATGCATAGCCGGGCTTCTAGCGATGGGACACGAAATATTACTACTTGATGAACCGACTGCCGGATTAGACCCTATGGGTGAATATAAGATGATGAGCCTTCTCACGAGATTAAATAAAGAAAGGGAAGTTACCATTATCATGGCGACTCACAGCGTAGACCTCGTGCCTTTGTTTCTTGACAGGCTTT
>JAKAKQ010000241.1 GCA_021813425.1 Nitrospirota bacterium | reverse complement strand
TTTTGCCTGATCCAAACGGCCCGCCAAGTTCAGGCAGAAGGGCGGAGATAATTCATTCATTAAAGGAATCCGACTCTCTGGTGACATCTTTAAAAAACCTTGTGACAACCTTATGGGACAAGGAATCTCTTGAGAATAACAGTATACACATAAAAAAAGGAGATTCTATCGCAAGAAACGGGCTTGAGGAGTCACTTGGCAGGTTCGGTTATAAGAAAGTGCCGATGGTCGTTGAAAATGGAGAATACAGTCAGAGGGGATGGATTACCGACATATTCCCATCGACTTCGGAGAACCCTCTGAGAGTGGAATTCTTCGGAGATGAGATCGAACAGATCAGGATATTCAGCATAGAGACGCAGAAATCAACGCAAGACACCGATGAATTACTGATATTGCCGGCTGCAGAACCACATGATATCGGGAACCTCTCCGAAATGCTGGCAGGCAGGAAATATTATTGTCTTTTCCCTGTGCAGGACAGGGAGGGATTACCCGAAAACACCGTATTCCTTTCGAGATATTCCTTTGAGACAGATGCCTCATCCGAGTCCGGATCGGGAGAAAAGACATTGCCGGTTATACAAATGGATGCAGGAGTTCTTTCGATGAAGGGACTCGGTATTCTGCATGAAGAAAGAAAGAGCCTGCAGGATCTGCCTGAAAATATCAGGAGGTCGAGTGAGAAGAACAGGGTCATGATAATCGCATCTTCAGAAGGACAGTCTGAAAGACTCAAGGATATGTTCAGGGAATATGATATCATTGTCCCTTCAGTTGACATCATGGATTTGCTGAACTTCAAAGGTAATATATCCATAACAGTCGGGGAATTGTCATCAGGGCTTTTCATTGACGGCCTCATAATACTTACGGAGAGAGAGATGTTCGGTGAAAGGTCCACCTTCAGGCCGATAATAAAGTCAAAGGTCTCCAATCTCCTTTTCTCGCTCGAGGACATAACGCCGGGGGATTTTGTCGTGCACAGGGAGCACGGCATCGGAAAATTTTCAGGGATTGTAAGGCAGAATATGGATGAGACCGAACTGGAGCTGATGTTGATAGAATATGAAGACGGCCGTCTCTATATCCCTGTCCAGAATATAAAGGATATATCGAAGTTCCATTCCGAAGAAGGCATTGTCCCGAAGATAGACAGGCTTGGCGGGAATACGTGGCAGAGGAAAAAGGCCAGGGTCAGGAAAAAGGTCCATGAAATGGCAGAGAAGCTTTTAGCTTTATATGCAGGTAGAAAAGTTGTCAGGGGTTTTACGTTTAGTCCCGACACAGAACTCCACAGGGAATTTGACAGTTTTTTTGCATATGAAGAGACCTCTGACCAGTTAAAGGCGATACAGGACATAAAAAGGGACATGGAATCAGACAGGCCTATGGACAGGCTCCTCTGTGGTGATGTCGGCTACGGCAAGACAGAGGTTGCCATGCGGGCCGCGTTCAAGGCTGTCTATGACAACAGGCAGGTTGCGGTGCTCGTGCCGACGACAATACTCGCGGAACAGCATTACAGGACATTCAGGGAACGGTTTTCAGGGTTTCCCGTAGCGATAGATTTTATAAGCAGGTTTAAATCAAGGAAACAGATCGGATCAACATTAAAAGCTATTTCAGGCAGTGAGATCGATATAATCATAGGAACTCACGGCCTCCTGTCAAAAAAGGTTTCATTCAGCAGGCTCGGCCTGCTGATAGTGGATGAAGAACACAGGTTTGGAGTGGGACAGAAGGAAAGGATAAAGGAACTGAGCAAAAACGTAGATGTGTTGAACCTCACAGCAACCCCGATACCCAGGACCCTGCATATGGCTCTTTCAGGGATAAGGGATATAAGCGTTATAGAGACACCTCCTGAGGAAAGACTATCCGTCAAGAGTGTTGTCACAATGTTCAATGACAATATTATAAAAGAATCAATAAATATTGAGCTGCAGAGAAACGGACAGGTTTTTTTCGTACATAACAGGATACAGGATATTTACAGGGTAGCGCACCGTTTAAAAGAACTCGTGCCTCTTGCAGAGGTGGCGGTGGCACACGGACAGATGTCTGAAAAGGAACTTGAAAAGGTGATGCACAGGTTCTTTGAGGGTGAGATAAATGTGCTTGTCTCAACAGCAATAATAGGCGCCGGTCTTGATATACCGAGGGCTAACACAATAATTATAGACAGGGCGGACAAGATGGGGCTTGCAGACCTTTACCAGTTAAGGGGAAGGGTCGGGAGGTCCAATTTAAAGGCGTATGCATTCTTCCTTGCTCCTCCAGAAGCCCTCATGACGGAACAGGCCCCAAAAAGGCTTCAGGCTGTTCAGGAGATGAGCTATCTCGGGGCTGGTTTCAGGCTTGCGCTGAAAGACCTTGAGATAAGGGGCGCGGGAAATATCTTCGGTCCTGAACAGTCAGGACATATACACGAGATAGGGTTTGACCTTTATATCGAGATGCTGGAGAAGGCAGTTGCAGAACTGAGGGGCATTGATATCAAGGAAGAGCTTGACCCTGTTATAGATTTAAAAATCTCTGCATTCATACCTGAGAAATATATCGAAGATATTACATTGAGGTTGAGCTTTTACAGGCGGATAGCTTCGATGAAGACAGAAAAAGAGATTGCGAATCTGGAATCAGAACTGAAAGACAGATTTGGGGATCTTCCGGAAGAAGTCCTCAATCTGCTTGATGTTATGAGACTGAAAATATTGGCAAGGGACCTGCAGATTACAAAGTTGCAGGAAGCGAAGGGCAAGATCCGGGTCTGTTTTTCTCCTGATACAACAGTCCAGCCAAGGGACATTTTTGCCCTTCACAACACAAGAAGAGACAGGATCAAATTCCTGCCCGATGGTTTTGAACTGGATATCAGGGGATTTCAGGGGAAAAAGATATTCGAGGAGATCTGCGATGTGGTGAAGGAGTTATTAACAGTCTTAAAATAATGTGGACATTGATTTGTAAAATCCCTCCTAACCTCCCTTTGCCAAAGGGAGGAATAATACCCCTCTTTAGCAAAGAGGGGCGAGGGGAGATTTTCCGATAAAAGCCCATTCAACTATGAGA
>JAKAKQ010000165.1 GCA_021813425.1 Nitrospirota bacterium | reverse complement strand
CTAAATATCACTCCCGATCACCTCGACAGATACCATTCCATGTCTGAATACAGTCATGCAAAGGCTCAGATATTTCTAAACCAGCAGGGAACCGACTTCCTCGTCTTAAATGCCGACGACCCGGAAACGATTAAAGTTAAAAGTGAAAAGTTAAAAGTGAAAAGTGAAAAACCAAAAATCCTTTACTTCAGCAGGAAGATGAAAGTTGAAGGTGTTTATTTTAAAGATGGGTCTATTTATTCCAATTTCTCCAACTCCGGACTTCATGCTCCGGACTCTGAACTTATAAAGGCTGACGAAGTAAAGATTAAAGGCGTCCACAACCTGGAGAATGCCATGGCCGCTTCGGCCATGGCTCTCCTTGCAAACTGCCCGCTTGAGGCAGTAATAGAATCCCTCAGGGAATTTGAGGGGCTTGAGCACCGTCTTGAACTTGTAGGAGAGGTCAACGGTGTCAAATATATTAACGATTCAAAAGGGACTAATGTCGGTGCGGTTGTCAAATCACTTGAAAGTTTTAATGAACCGTTGATACTCATTGCAGGGGGAAGGGACAAAGCAGGTGATTTTTCTGTTCTGAGAAATCCGGTTGCCGGAAGAGTAAAAGCTGTTGTGTTAATAGGGGAAGCAGCAGGGAAAATACAGGATGCCTTAAGAGACGTTACAGAAACAGTAATGGCAAGGGATCTGAAGGAGGCTGTAACATTGTCAGGCAAAATAGCAAAAAAGGGAGATGTCGTGCTCCTGTCCCCTGCTTGTGCAAGCTTTGACATGTTTCAGGACTTCGAGGACAGGGGCAGACAGTTCAAGAAAATAGTCAGGGAACTGAAAATAGATGAATAACCAGCTGTCAGACATCAAGACGCCTGTTATCAAAACATATGACGGATTCCTTTTGTTCTTTATGCTGCTTCTTCTTTCATTCGGCGCACTCATGATATACAGCTCAACCTCTGTGATTACTCCTTTGCTTGCGAAGAAAAACATTACGGAATTCTATTACTTCAAACGGCATATCTTTACCATGGTCATCGGGATGATCGTAATGCTGTCTGCCTACAGGATGAAACCGTCAACGCTTAAGAGGGTGTCAATCCCGCTGCTTATATTTTCATTTGTGCTTCTGATCCTTGTATTCCTTCCCCATATCGGGGTAACCGCAGGTGGCGCAAGGAGATGGATAAGACTCTGGCCTACAACCTTCCAGCCTTCCGAACTTGTAAAGCTTGCGATGGTCATATTCCTTGCAAGGCACTTATCGATGCCTTCTTACAACACTGAAAGCTTTACCTCATTCGTCAAGCCCTTACTTGTCATGGTGGTGTTTCAGATTGTTTTCCTGAAACAGCCTGATTTCGGCGCAACAATGAGCCTTGCGTTCCTGACCTTTGCGATGCTTTTTATCTCCGGCATAAGGCTCAGATATATCGCTTCTGTACTTTTGCTTGCGATACCTGTTGTGTACATGCTCATCCTGGAACCATACCGCCTCAGGAGAATCACATCGTTCGTCTATCCCTGGAAAGACCCTCAGGGGAGCGGTTTTCAGCTTGTACAGTCTTTTATCGCGCTGGGAAGCGGCGGACTGACAGGTCTCGGACTCGGCGAATCAAAGCAGAAGCTCTCGTTCCTACCGGCCTCGCATACGGATTTCATCTTCTGCCTTATTGGAGAAGAACTCGGCTTGATCGGGGCGTCTGTTATAATCGCTCTTTTCATGCTCCTGTTTATAAGGGGCATTTCGATAGCAAACAGATCAAAAGACATGTTTGTCTACTACCTTGCCTATGGTCTTACATTAATGATATCCCTTCAGGCGCTGGTGAACTTTGCTGTTGTCACAGGACTTGTCCCTACAAAAGGACTTCCGCTGCCGTTTATGAGTTATGGCGGCTCAGCTCTCCTGGTGAATATGGCATCTGTAGGCATCCTCCTGAAAATATCAAAAGGCGATGAGGACAGGACAACATTCGAGAAAAATACTGCAACCGCTCGCAGAATAGCCAGGCGGAATATATACAGCAAAAAGGGGTACAGGATTTGAAGGTAATGATAGCCGGAGGCGGAACAGGAGGCCACCTTTTCCCTGGACTCGCTTTGGCAGAAGAATTTAAAAGGAGGGACAGTTCCATTGAAGTGATTTTCATTGGCACAGAACATGGAATAGAGGCAAGGATAATCCCGAGGGAAGGTTACCCGATAAAATTTCTGAGGGCAGAAGGGATCGTCGGCATATCATTTTTAAGGAAAATGAAGGCCATACTGAAATTATTTCTGTCTTTTCTGGATGCCAACAGGATTTTAAAGGCTGTTATGCCGGATATAGTAATTGGAGTGGGCGGATACGCATCAGGCGCGGTAGTATTTATTGCGAATCTGAAATCCATTCCCACCATGATCCATGAGCAGAATTCAGTACCGGGACTGACAAACAAGATTCTCGGCAGATTTGTAAAAGTGATATGCGTTACATATCAGGAGAGCATCTCTTTTTTCCCTTTGGGCAAGACTTTTCTTACAGGCAATCCCATCAGGCCCAAAATCCTTAAGGGCGAACGCGAATCAGCATACGGGCTTTTCTCGCTCGATAAAGATATGTTCACGGTCTTTGTATTCGGGGGAAGTTCAGGTGCAAGTTCTATAAACAGGGTTATGGTTAATGCGCTTAATTATATCTCTGACCTCAGGGAAAAGGTTCAATTCCTCCATCAGACAGGGGACAGGGACTACGAAAATGTAAGGGAAGCGTACAGAAAAGCTGGCTTTAAAGGAACTGTGGCGCCATTTATATATCAGATGGCAGAGGCATATGCAGTAGCTGATATTGTCATCTCAAGGGCAGGAGCTACAACTCTTGCAGAACTTACAGCCCTCGGAAAACCTGCCATACTGGTGCCCTACCCTTATGCCGCAGGCAGGCACCAGGAATTCAATGCAATAAAACTGAGGGAGATGGGCGCTGCATTTATGGTCGCTGACAGTGAGCTGAGAGGCGAAACAATCGCCATGCATATACGTGATATGTACGAAAACAATTCAATAAGGATTGAAATGCAAAAAGCGAGCAGAGGGCTCGGAAGGCCTGAGGCATCGAACAAGA
>JAKAKQ010000192.1 GCA_021813425.1 Nitrospirota bacterium | reverse complement strand
GATCTGGGGCTTCACGTAATGAATTATACGCATATGTCAGGATTTAGCAATATCATTTATGAATATAGCTTGACATTATTATTCATATATGTATAATAAAGGCCGATAAGGAGGCTGAAATCATGAAACTTGCAGAGATGTTAAACGAGCGAAAGACAACAAAACAGCGGATAGTGCTTATCAATGAACGGCTTCACTTGGCCGCAAAGATTCAGGAAGGCGACAAGGCGCCGGTTGAACCGCCAGAAGAACTCAAGACAGAGCTTCTTGAATGCTACGACAAACTTGCAGAGGCTATTGTTTTGATCAATAAGGCAAACATTGAAACACTGGTAGAAGGCAAAAGCTTAATGGAGCTCATAGCCACTCGGGACAAACATGTCTCAATCGCAGCAGTTCTTCACAAGCTTGCTGAGCATGCAGGACCGGAAAGGGGCATATTCAGCAAAAATGAAGTACGCTTTCTGCCTGCGGTTGACATCAGAGAGGTTCGGAAAGAGGCCGATGTTCACGCGAAGAGGGCGAGAGATATGGATAACATAATACAGGCAGCAAATTGGAACACTGAACTCTAAAACAGAAGCGAAGGTAGTCCGATTATAACATGCAAGGTGATGCAACAGGTGGCCTGATAAGCTATCGCTAATGGAGAGCAGGAATTCGAAATCCCATTACGGTGACAGAAAAGGTCACAGAAGTAGGCGAAAAGCCGCTTAACAGTATATGTTACTACCAGCATCAGAGCATGATATATGGGCGAGGGCGGGTATGGGGAACGGAAGGATATCATGAAAGAATATCCAAGACAATACGACGTTGTTGAAGGGCTGATCTATGACAGCTTCCTCGGCGACTCTGATGAGGTGATGTTCAGCTACTTTATCGAGGCTGTCGAAAAGATATTTGATGCAGATGCCCATGCCTACAGCTACGGAGTCATCAAGGGACTGGGCATGTATCCTAAGCAATTAGAAAGCTATCTTACGACACGAGGGATTGATTATGTTTGCAAAGGCTTTGATATACCGAGAAGGAAAGAGATGCCTGCACGGAGCATCATGCATCTTGAAAAAGACGGCCTCAACCTTAGATTGCCAAGACTGGCCTGCTACCGCATTGCCTCTGACAGCCCGTCAGAGATTCTCGTGCAGTTCAGCGGCACAGATATATCGCGTGAAGGTCTGAAGATATTTACGGCTTACAGGGACTTCAGCGCGCTTAAAGATCTGTTCGAAGGCGTCAGGGACTTTTATCGGCAGGAGCGCAGGTCAAGGAAACGTGTCATGACCAGCAGCGATGAGGAGATCCTGACTGAGCCGCTTGGATGGGATGACATCATTCTGCCGGATGCTATGGTAAAGGACATACGGCTCTCTATAGACAGCTTTCTTAAAAACGGGGACCTGTTCCGAAGCAGAGGCATTCCATACAAGAGAGGCATTCTCTTTGCCGGCGCTCCAGGCAATGGCAAGACTATGCTCTGCAAAGTGATTGCCGGCCAGAGCGGCTTGCCTTTTATTCTGCATTCCATAAGCTCAGATCCTTACCATTCTGATGTTGATGATGCGTTTGAACAGGCGCTTGAGCTTTCACCGGCCATCCTCTGCTTCGAAGACCTTGACATTATAAGCAACTCTCCGGCAGAGCTCGGGTACATGCTGAACAAGCTTGATGGGATCGAACCCCTCGAAGGCGTTCTTGTGCTTGCCACCACAAACAAGCCTGAGGATATCGATCCTGCACTCAGGGACAGGCCGAGCAGGTTCGACAGGGTCTATAATATATCGTTCCCTGACGAGAGCTGCAGGGCTCGGATGCTGAGGAAATATTTCAACAATAGTTTCAGCAGGGCATTACTCATTGAGGTTGTGGAGCGTACTAACGGATTTTCGATGGCATATCTGAAGGAGCTTTTCATTTATTCGACAATACTGTCAATGGACCGCAACGAAGATGAGATCAGCGAGGCGATTGTTTTTCATGCAATAGAAATGCTCAGAGAACAGATGAAGAAAAATAAGCGGCAGGCCGAAACTGTATTGCATCAGGAAATAGGCTTTGCCCCCCGCATAAAGCGGCGGAATTGGTTTGAAGAGAACTGGTAACAATGCACCCCGGAGGTGAAGGGATTTGGGGGAGGTCACCAATTATTTTCTATAACCTCTTTCAGCAATGCTGCTGCCCGGTCAGACATGTTCTCAGTCATGTATTTCTTACGATGAAGCCCTTGATGCTCTTATAAATGTCGGTTGTTATTTGGGGTATATTTATTGGTTAATTAGTCAAGTGAGTTAGTCAGTTAAGTGGTCCAGTAGTGTGACATACTTACTCAATTGACTCACTCAACTTATTTACTTGCTCAACTTATACGGAAGGGCCTGCACCACCAGGTGTGCTATCGTGGTCTTTCCCACCTGTCGCGGGCCTGTAATTACCTGAAATACAGGAAGGCGTTTTGAGAGTGCTTTTGTGAGAGTCTTAACCAGTGAGCGTTCAAAATTCATAATGGAGTGTAGCAGACTGCAAAAGAAAAATCTTGTTTGACATGACAATGAAGGAACCTTGTTCGCCTGGATTTGAGCAGCCGTAAAATGAAACATCGGATTGGAGATGAGATTGCGACGCTGGAGATGGAGGGGTTCGCGGAGTAGGCGTGGGAGCCATTCAAAAGTCAATAGTCAAGCCTGCCCCGGGCGCACGCAAGTTAAGTGAGTAAGTCAGTTGAGTTACAGGGATAATAGAACAAATGCTTTCCATTCACTGATATTAATCCCGGTTCTTGATATAATTACTAATTTCCCTTATATATTCAGGATAAAGTGTTTCGGCCATTTTTACAGCTTCAAGTACCAGGGAATGCTCAAGGCGGTCGTATTCGTGAACGAGTCTGTTTCTCAGTCCGGCAGATGGAGCAAGTTTCTCCGCAAGTTCTGACGGAATTATTTTAAGCTCACTTAAGCCGGTAAAAGTTGTGTAATAATCATCAGGAACCGTCCCTCCCGCATTCACGATTATGTGGGTATTGATGTCGATAGCTGCCTCGATTAATTCCTGCAAAAGCCTTTCGGCCGCTTTTCTCTTGTATAAATCCTGAATATATTCT
>JAKAKQ010000031.1 GCA_021813425.1 Nitrospirota bacterium | reverse complement strand
AACTCTTCTTTAATGACAATTAAACAAATAGTATCAGAGGAGTACCCGGTCAACGGTTTTAACCATACACAACTCATGCAGTGAAAGAACATGCTCTCCCCCTTTACTGCACTCTGCACAGTGGGCTTCTTTGCAAGGCTCTCCTATGCCCTCGCAAGAAGCCCGGTGCTTCCTCTTTTTGCGCTTTATCTCGGGGCAGGACCTGAGGCCATAGGATTTGCTGTCGGCATCTCGACGGTAACTGGGATCTTCTTCAAGCTGCCGTCAGGTGCGCTGTCAGACGTGATCGGAAGGAAAAGGACAATGCTGATAGGGTTGGCCGTATTTGCAGTCATGCCCTTCACCTATCTTTTCGTCAAAGATTACCAGCTACTTATCGTGGTACGCTTCATCCACGGTCTTGCCACAGCAGTTTACGGGCCCGTGTCAATGGCTGTTGTCGCTGATATTTCAGGCATTAGAAAGGGGGAGATGCTCTCATGGTTTTCATCTGTAACAATAATAGGCAATCTTCTTGGTGCGCCACTTGGAGGTTTTATACTTCACAGCAAAGCAGGCGCACCCAGTCCTTCACTCGGTGATTTTCATAATGCATATCTTGTTAGCGGTGTTGCAGGCATAATCTCGCTTCTTCTTGCGTTAGGAATATTAAGGGGAGGAAAGACTACCGAAAAAGACAGGGAACTTAAAGAGTCCTTCCAGAGATTCATATCAGGGATAAAAGAGGTTATGAGCGACAAGCGGGTTGTTCTTACATCAAGCATGGAAGGTCTTCAGAATTTGACGGTAGGCGCATTAGAAGCATTTCTTCCCATTTATGCTGTAACAGTTGCAGGGCTTAATGAATTTCAGGCAGGAATTCTCTGGGGGATACAGGTGGTTATAACAATACTATCAAAACCTGTTATGGGAAAGACTTCTGACAGATATGGACGGAAACCTTTGATAGCAATCGGGATGATATTGTGTGCAACATCTTTTGGATTAATCCCCTTATTAAAAGATTTTTATTCACTTATATTTGCAGCGATATTCTTTGGCCTTGGAGAGGCATTCGTGACATCATCATCTGCTGCCCTCATTGCAGATATATGCAAAGAAAAACACTTTGGAACAGCTATGGGGACATTCGGGACAATCTTTGATATCGGTCACGCGTCAGGTCCTATCCTTGCAGGATTTCTGATAGCAAGGTTCGGCTACCTTTATTCATTCTTGATAATGTCAACAGCACTTACTCTTTCAGTCCCGTTTTTTATTATAAATGTCAAAGTCGAGAAAAAATAACGCATTAATATCTTTCGATCGCATCTGTCACTTCTATTTCTGATAAAATATTAATAAGGATAAAATGGCCGACCTTAATTATCTGATCAAGCAGGTAAAGAGAAACTGCGATATCTCAGACGCAAAGTACTGGGGCAACTACACTATATGCGGCCTTCTGCTCTCGCTACGAGAATTATACAGATTTGAAAACGGGATTAAACCATGGGAAGACGTTGAAAAAGAAGCCATCCTTGACTGGATTCCTGTCAGGGAAAAACTGTGGTCTGAACTCGAACATCAGGATTATATTCCAATAAAGATAAACAATAAAGAATATGATGCGCTTGATAACGATTCTGTAAATGCAATACTCGTACCTCTCGGCATTCTTTATGGTGCTGGTTATGGCCGGCATATGAAGCCGTCATTCTTTATTGCTGAACTCCATAAGATGGATGTCATCAAAGGATATACTGTGCACATCGCTGGCAAAGAGTATGTGAGAGATATGGCAGTCTATCCTGCAATGTTACAGAATAAAAATATTATTGTGCGAAGGAATGCAATTCTGCTTTTGCTGTGGGACAGGTTCATTGAACTAAGGTTAAATAGATCTAAGGGAGCCCTTGCCTTTGCCTTTGATTCTTATGCGGTTTCACCTGATGAAGAACCAACCGAAACCCTGAACATTAAACTCATGGGGATTGCAGAATCCGAGATAGAATCCTATATTTATCATGAAGTCGGTGAGGCGCTCGAAGGAGAGAGGCTGGGTGAGGAATGGAAAAACCTCCTGTTTTCTATATCAAACAGCAGGGCTGAACTATTAGCACGCGGGATAAAAGACCTCCTTGCAGATACATCGGAAAACGGGATGCTCAGGCGCCTGATGGACTTGAAAAATGCCGGCTCCCTCGCCTTTTATGTCTCATCACTGCGCGGCTACAGAAAATCGATATTCAAAGAAATACCCGAAGCCTTCGAGAAACTTGTTGAAGCAGGAAATTGGGATGAAATAGAGGCGGCAAGGGTAAGCTGTTATAAGAGGGTAACACTCTATGCCGGGATGCTGCTTGATTTATACAGGGAAGAGACAGTGAGAACAAGACTTATAGAGCATATAGAAAGGGAATTCTCACACCTCTTCTAAGAAACTCTCACTAACGTTGCTCACAAAGATTTCTACAAGTTCAGGGTCAAATTGGGTTCCGGCATTATTCTTAAGTTCTTCGATCGCATCACGAAACCCTTGGGCAGAAGGCATCACATCCCTGCTAATCACCTTTCCGATATACTTATACGAATCTCTGCTAACCATCGCATCGAATGCCTCTGCAATAGCAATTATCCTCGATTCCAGCGGGATAGCCTCTCCCTTCAGGCCTGCGGGGTATCCATTGCCGTCGTAACGCTCATGATGGTATAAAACAAATGGAGCAATATCAGCATAAAAATTTATCTGCCGCAGCATCTCATGGGCAAGCCGGGAATGCGCCTGATATTCCTCCTTCGAGGATACATCCTTCAACCGTATCTTCAGAAATCCAATGTCATGTAGCAGACAGGCACGATATAATTTTTTCTTCTCATCCTCAGACATATTTATTGCGCGCGCCATCAGGAGACTGTATTTTGCAACCCTCTTTGAATGCCCGCGCTTTTCATGAATATGACTGTCCATGGCATCGAGCAGTATATCTGTGAGATGGATCTCATAATTTTTCTGATCTTCATAGAACTTTGACCTGGCAATATTTATAGCAGCCTGGTCAGCAAAATACGATACCAGTTCTTCATCCTCACGACTAAACGCACCATTCTTTTTATTAACAATTTCCAATG
>JAKAKQ010000224.1 GCA_021813425.1 Nitrospirota bacterium | reverse complement strand
CAACTGCAACCTCGGCTGCCTGTTCTGCCAGAACTATTCTATAAGCCATCTCGGAGAAGGAACTGAGATCACACATGAAAAACTTGCCGACATAATGCTTTCCATTCAAACCGGGGGCTGCCACAACATAAATCTTGTGACACCTACTCACCAGTCCCCTGCAATCATAAAGGCGGTCAGGATTGCCCGTGAGAAAGGACTTAATATTCCGTTAGTATATAATTGCGGTGGATACGAGTCTGTTGACACGCTGAAAATTCTTGATGGTATTATTGATATATATATGCCTGATTTTAAGTATTCTGACAAAAAATGTTCCTCGAGATATTCTGATGCCGATGATTATCCTGAAGTAGCTAAAGAGGCGATAAAGGAAATGCACAGACAGGTGGGAGACCTTCAGATAGATGAAAACGGTGTTGCGCAAAGGGGACTTCTGGTAAGACATCTTGTCCTGCCTGAAGACGTTGCCGGCACATCCGAGGTAGTGAGATTTATTGCAGAAGAGATATCAAAAGATACATACATAAATATAATGGACCAGTATCATCCGTGCTTTACGGCCTTTGACAACCCTCCTCTTGACAGGCGTATAACCGATAAGGAATACTCTGATGCAATCAAATATGCACTGAAGGCAGGGCTGAAAAGGATAGACGGAGTGACGATATGAAGATAAGGTTTTTGGGTGGAGCCAGAACAGTGACCGGTTCATGTTTTTATCTGAGCAGAGAGAAGAATAAGATACTTGTTGATTGTGGTATGTACCAGGGGCCGGGTGCGGATGAGATTAACAGGAGAAAGTTTGAGTTTGAACCTTCGGATATAGACTGCCTGTTCCTGACACATTCGCATCTTGACCATGTGGGTCTTGTCCCAAGGCTGGTCAAGGAAGGCTTTAAAGGAAAAATAATCACAACTTCTGCCGCTGCAGATATAGTAGAGTTAATTCTTTATGACTCGGCGCATATACAGGAAAGCGACACTGAATGGTATAACAGGAAGGCGTTAAGGGCAGGGCTGGAACTGAAAAAACCGATATATATCCGCAGGGATGTGGACATGGTTTTGCCCCTCTTTAATAGAAAGCATTACGGCAAAATAGAGACACTGTGCAAGGGTTTAAGATACAGGTTCGTAGATGCAGGACATATACTCGGCTCATCAACCCTTGAAATATGGTATAAAGACGGCCCGGGAGAGAAGAAGATGGTCTTCTCGGGCGACATAGGTAAAAAAGACAATCCCATAGTCAATGACCCTGTTTTTGTGGAAGAGACAGATTACCTTACTATCGAATCTACTTACGGAAACAGGAACCATAAGAGCAGAAAAGACTCAATAGACGAACTTGTTGATGTGATAAAGGAGACGTTCAAGAAAGGGGGAAATGTCATCATACCTTCTTTTGCACTCGGCAGGACACAGGATCTCCTTTTCATCCTCAACAAGCTTGTGAAAGAGGACAGGCTGTTCAGGATCAATGTATATATTGACAGCCCTCTGGCTGAAGGGATAACAAGGGTTTATAATGCCCATCAGGAATATTTTGACGAAGAGGCGAAAGAGTTGTTCAACATAGAGAGCAGGGACGCGCTGAGGATACATTTTACAAGGAGGATGGAAGATTCGATAGCGCTTAACAGGATCAAGAGGGAAGCGATCATCATCGCAAGTTCAGGCATGTGCGAAGGGGGAAGGGTACAGCACCATCTTAAACACAACTTATGGAGGAAGGAAAGCAGCATCATATTTGTAGGATTTCAGGCCAGGGGCACACTGGGAAGGCAGATAGTGGACGGGGCAAAAATAGTAGAGGTGCTTGGAGAAAAAATTGTGGTCAGGGCAGGCATACATACACTCGGAGGTTTTTCTGCGCATGCCGACCAGGAAGAGCTCCTTAACTGGATATCCAAGTTCAGGAACAGCCCTGAAATCTTCATAGTCCACGGAGAAGAAAAGGTATCTCTTGAATTTCAGAGTTTGATTGATGAAAGGTTTAAATACAAAACCCATGTGCCGTCAAGGGGGGAGGAATTTGAGATTTGATTTCAGAGATTTATTATCTCTGCTTTCATGTTCGACAGGTCAAGAAGGGCAACTGTTGATTTGCCGTAAAGCCAGCTTCCTGCCTCGCCCGGATTTATTATCAGTGTATCCCTGATATTTCTAATTTCCGGCTTATGGGTATGGCCGTATATAACGATATCGTAATGCCCGCTGTCGGCAAGCGCATCCACAATATGATGCTCGTGTATCACGATAATTTTCCTGCCGTTTAATTCGAAGATATGAGGTTGATTAAAGATTCTTTCACTTGACATGTCTTGCAGCAGTAATTTATCCCCGTCATTATTGCCGAATATGCCTGTTAAATCACATTGAAGCTCCTTTAGGACCCTGAAAGTGAACGGTGATATATAATCTCCGGCGTGTATTACATGTTCAACCTTTCTCCTATTAAAAAGCCCGACAGCTTTTCGCAATTGGTCCATATTGTCGTGGGTGTCGGAAATTATGCCTATAAGCAAATTTATATCCTTCCTATCTGAAAAACTGGATTATATATCTCAATGAAACATATACTATCAGCACGCCCAGCATCATTTTTATGAATTTTTGAGGCACGTATTTCTGCAGCCTCGCTCCAAAGTACATACCGACAAAACCGCCGATCCCGAATAAAAAACCCAGCAGCCAGTCAGGGGATGTTGTTATCCCGCTTTTTACAGGTATAACGCTGTAGAAGAAGACGCCTGCAATCGATGTAAGGAAAGTGCCCATCAGTGCAGCGCCTGCCACTGTATAGACAGGCAGATGAAATACCGCAACGCAGAATGGCGCTATTATTGCTCCCCCTCCGATGCCGTATGTACCGCCGATTATACCGACAACAAGAGCGAGTATGAACATCGCTATAGTGCTGAATGTAAAGGTCTCTCCCCAGAATTCATATTCGACTTTTTTAAGAGAAAAAGAAAGTGTCTTAATTACTGCCTCTGGCGGAAGTCCTGCTGCGATCTTTGATTTTTGCGTTTCTTTTAATTTATTGCTTCTCTGCCTGAATTTATCCTCAAGATCCCTCATCTTTGATTTGCTCGCTGCTGCCTTGCCGGT
>JAKAKQ010000078.1 GCA_021813425.1 Nitrospirota bacterium | reverse complement strand
CATTCTCTGCCTTTCCTGCAGCAAGGAGGCCTTTGTCTATATTGTGATGGAGGATTGTGGCGAATACTTTTTTATATTCCCTGCTCAATGCAACAGAGATTGATTCCATCATAGCATCACACATGAAATCAGGATGCCCGGTGCCTTTTCTTTCCACGATCTCAACACTGTGGTCTGTGACGGATTTTCCCTTAAAACTTTCTATGACTATCATGATTTAAATATTATCAGGAAAGGAGACAGCCGGCAAATACTATTTAGTGTCTGTTGCGGAAGCTGTTATTTGTCACCCTGAACCCTTCGCTTTTTGTCATTCTGAAGGAGTGAAGCGACTGAAGAATCTCGCTCAGGACAGGCTCCGTGAAGGGTTTCGCAACACGTTGAGTTCATGAGATTCTTCGCGGAGTTTACCCTGAGCACAAGATGAGATTCTTCGCTTCGCTCAGAATGACAAACGAAGGGCTCAGAATGACATTTAGTGTTTTCAGTGTTATCCGCAACAGAAACTATTTATTCATTTAACGCCTGTTCTCTCTAAGGAATAAACAAATTCAAGGTTGAAGCGTGCCTTTGTAAAATCAGGATCTATCTCAAGGGCGGTTTGAAATTCCCTGACAGCTTCATCGAGACGTCCAAGTTGCAAATAAGAATTCCCCAGATTATTATGTGCCGGGGCATTGTAGGGGTCGAGCCTTAAGGATGTTTGATATTCCCTGACAGCCTCGTTATACTGCCCCTGAGCAAAATAAACATTCCCGAGATTGTAATAAGCGAGGGGATGGTCAGGATCAAGCTTTAAGGCTACTTGATATTCATTAAAAGCCTCATCAAGACGGCCCTGTTCTTCATAGGCTACGCCAAGACTGTTGTGAGGACGTGCCTTATCAGGGCTCTTCCTGACCACATCCTCCCATAACCTTATTTTATCTTTCCAGACATGATTCCTTGCATAAGCTGTAATGGATAGAATTATCACAATCAGGACCAAAACCGATACAAATGCCTTATCCGTAATATTTATCCTCTTTTTCAGTCTCTCTTTTGTTATCTCTATTGCAGACATCAAGGCTATAAAGAACCCTATGGACGGCAGATATACCCTGTGCTCAAAAATAACATCCCTTATCGGTATAATGCTCGATTCCACTGACAACGTTATGAAAAACCAGAAGATGCCAAATGAAGCGAGGCGTAAACAGTGAATAGTAAATGGTGAATGGTGAATAGTAGAACGGGAACGAAGATAAAGATATACCCCAAGACCAAAGAGTAAAACAAGAAACAGGAAGGATAACAAAACCTCTAAATCAAGGAATGAATGGTATACAGGGTAATCATAATCGAGGTTCTGGTTTATTGGTATAAAGAGCAGCCTTATGTATGTCACTATGACCCTGAATTGTGTAAAAAAGTAGTCTTCCCTCGATATCTCGCTGAAACTGGCTATCTTCGTTGCCTCATCTATCCCCCTTATGTCTGTCAAAGAGCCCTTGCCACCTGTCAGTATCATAGGTATTATCAGCATGGTAAGAAGAAGAGGCATCAGATAAAGTATCCTCCTCCTTATGCTCCCATTTAAGAACATGAATTCATAAAGGGTTATTACTAAAGGAAGGGTAAAGGATATCTCCTTTGTCAACATGGCCATAACAGCTGAGATAACTGAGAACAGGTAATAGGTGATAGGCGATAGGTAATAGGTTATAGGGTCTGATCCCTGACCAATAACCTCTGACCTATAACCTATGAGTCTCCATTTTATATACATAACAAGCGACAGAAGGTAAAAGAATGTTGCAAGGGATGCAAACCTCTGGACAATGTAGGTGACCGCCTGTGTCTGTACGGGATGGGAAACAAAAAGAAGGGCGGAGAAAAGGGCGATTGAATTGATATATTGCGGACTTTGAAAAGAAGCGGTGTTGTCATTGCGAACCGAAGGTGAAGCAATCTCAAAGTCAGGTGATCCGCAAGTCCCCTCTTGGGAGGGGCGCAGATTTTCTAAAGTCCCCTCCTGGGAGGGGTGCAGGGGTGGGTTCTCCTTTGCCTGTTCGGAGTTTCTTTTAGAAAGATTCCCCGCCGTTCCAGGGGATGAAATGCTCGCAATGACATCTTGAGGGTTCTGAGTAGTCCTTACAAAGTAAGGGGTTTTAAATGTGAGTACAACCAACCGGTATACAAGCAGGGCATTAAGAAGGTGTATCAGGATGTTGACTATATGGTATCCGGTTACGTCAAGGCCGTTTAACTTGTAGTTTAAGGCAAAGGTGAGAAAGCCTATGAACCTTGTTCTAACGGAATCTGTTCGTTCAATGAAGTTGTCAAGGTCCTTGATGACGGGATTGTCCACTATATTGAGGTAATCATCAAGCACAAAAGGCACCCTTAATGTGTTTGAATAGACAAGAAGGCCGATCAGAATTATGACAAAGATATGGAAAACAGGTTTTTGGTGCATTTTATATCTGATTATATAACAGACAGATTATTTCTTCTTAAGCAAATTGACAAAGTCTGAAAATATGGGACTCCGGTTAAAAATTTTTAGTGATGCTCGACAGTTTTAAAGTTATAATAACCATACAGTTTAAAACTATCAAAAGGAGATAAGCATGAAACTTCAGGAACTTGTCGAAAAACTGTCCCTTGAGGTAAAGACAGCGGGAATAGATTTAAACAGGGAGGTGACAGGTGGTTATGTAAGTGATCTGCTTTCTGATGTTATAGGAAATTCAAAGGAAGGTTTTATCTGGATAACATTACAGATACATCTCAATATTGTGGCGGTAGCTTCTTTGAAAGGGCTTTCAGGAATAATACTTGTAAATAACAGGATGCCTGACCAAGACACATTGAAAAAAGCCTTAGAAGAAAATATTCCGATAATGACAAGTTCCCTTCCAACTTTTGAACTCGTCGGCAGGCTTTATACCCTCGGCCTGAGATGCCAGTAGAATTTGTAGCAGACCTGCATATACATACCTGCTTGTCCCCGTGTGCCGAACTTTCGATGACACCGCGGGACATTGTGGAAAGGGCTGCATCACTCGGCATAAATATAATAGCTGTCTGTGATCACAATTCCGTTGAAAATGTTGAGGTGACAAAGAACCTTGC
>JAKAKQ010000123.1 GCA_021813425.1 Nitrospirota bacterium | reverse complement strand
CGATCTGTATTCAACATAGAAAGGCTCGATCTTGGGCACAGCACAAAATGGACATTTTCTCACACAGCCCCGCGTCATATATGCAAAATAGGCATTTGAGGTAGGGTATTTATACTTAATTTCATCCAGAATGCCGTAGTCGGGGATCATGCTATCAACCTTGAGGTCGCCTGATAGTCGTAGTTTGCCTTTCTCATTCAATAATCCCTTCACCGGGCTAAAGCCTGTGTCCTTTTGTATTTCATCCGCCATAAGTGTTGACATGGGGCCACCGATGAAAAGATTACGCGGGTCTTTGACACTGAACTCATAATATTTTATCGTCTTAACGGTTTCAGCCCAGTGGAAACTGAACATGGTCGTTATATAAATTCTGTCCCACAACTGTCCTCGAAGCCCCTTGTCCAATCCCTTAACAAAACAAACCTCATCCCCAAGCTGTTTATGAAACGCTGATATCTTCATAAGGCCGAGCGGGGGATATTTATTTTTATATGAGGGTTCGACCAAGAGTATTTTCATAGCTGTGAGTTGCAGTAGTGTTTTTCTTTTACTCTCCCTGCATTCCAGAAAAGTAGAAAATGGATAATTACAAAGATTGCGGCTGATGCCCAAAAAAATGAGCCTAAAGAAATATTTAACTTTACAAAGTATTTCTGTATAAAGTTTCCAGCGCCAAGGCCAAAGTACAAAGCATTCAAGACTGCCATTGCTGCGACGAGGAACAAAAAATCTCCTCTCAACTTAAAAAACTTAGGGACGGCAATATCAGTTGGTAGTACAACATATTTCTGCAACTGAGACTTAGTCAAGTTTGCAAGTCGTTCGTCACCACCAAAGTCTACGAAGTACTTCCTTATTCCATTGGCAGTTCTCGCATAAAGAATACCATCCATTCTCAAGTCAATGACTATATAGGAAATAAATAGGCCGAGCAAACCAATAGTAATCATGGATACTGAAACAAGCCCAGGGAGATTAGATAGCTCAATCTGTGGCGGCGACGATACTGTTGAATTTTTCAAAACAAAAGCACCGATTCCGAAAGGAACGGCAAGAAAAATGAAATAGACCCTTATCCATTTTGCAGATAGGTCATAAGTATTAAAAAAAGCTTTTGCAACATTATCATATTCGGTCAGCAAAAAATCAGTAATGTCATTATTAAGTCCGTTTTTTCTATTGCCATTTTTCTCTGTCGAAGTTGTGATATTAACATCAAGCATTTCGATTATAGGTCAAGCCCTACTTCCTTACAAAATCTCTTCAATTCTTTATAACACTGCTGCAATTCAGCTTTCTTATTCTTGTTCTCATCAATCTCGCTCTTAATCTTCAATGCCTCCGCATCGTTAATGAGTTCTCTGAATTCTCTTATCTTCTTATAAAATTTGTCGACCTTTTCAGGTTTATTAATATTTAGAATTATCCATGCTTTGGTAAAAGCTTCATCACTGTCCGATTCATAAAAAGCTCTGCAGGCTTTCTTGTTCTGCAAGATCTTTGGTAGTTCTCTAACATTTTGCGCTTTTTTAAACCTATCTTCCTTCACCCATTCTACAAATTCATCAAGGAAGGCTGGCGTTTCTTGTGCTCTCTTAACCAAATCCTTTTGTCTGTAGAAGGCATCAAAATAACTGAACTTCTTGACCTCGTCCTTTGTGCCGCTATCAAGATTGCTTTCATCAGAAGTGCGGAGATATTTTGCCGACATCGTTTCATAAGCATTCAGCATGGCTTCGATGGTCTTCTTGTGCATTCCCAGGGGTTTGCCAATTTCATCTGGCGTCTTATTGAGTTTATTAATCATTCTATGAACATAAGCCGCCTTTTCATATGCATCCCAAGGAGTCTTACCCTTAATGTGGAAGGTTACGAGGATGTAGGAGATTTCCTCGTCAGTGACATCCTTCTGCAGAATTCTCGCTTTTATGGACTGCCATCTCTTCTTATTATCCGGGTCTCTCTCATATTTCTTGCACAATCTTCGATAGGCACATAGTCTTCTATTTCCTTCAATTACCTTATTTCCAAGAACATAAACCTCATCAATAACGCCTTTATTGGCTTCCAAATCTCTGATAAGGTCCTTTGTGGAATCTAAATTGATAAGTTCCCTCTCAATGAATTCCTGGGTTACTTTATTGGACGGAATGCGGCTGCTATGCGGTTGATGCGGGGATTTCCAGGGTCATATTCAAGACTGTTGATATCGACGTCCTTGATTTCGTACGTTATTTCTCTACCTGAAACAGTTATTGATTCCTTTGCCATTCTTATCCCAATATACTCAAAAGTTCATTCTTGTTATGAAGAAAATCGAGACTACCGCTACTTACTATACCCAAATCTCCCTGCACATATCCAGCAATTTCCTTTTTGACATCAATGACCCTGTCGATGTATTCATCAATGGTCCCTTTTGCCAAAATCTTGAATATTATGCACTCCTTTGTCTGAGATATCCTGTGAATTCTGTCCTGCGATTGCAGGTAGTCAACAAGATTGAAGTTTCTATCCAGATAAATTGCGTTATTGGCTCTTGTAAGCGTCAGCCCTTCTCTCGCAGCAGCGGGATTTGCTATCATAACCCTGTTCTTCTCTGACTCCTGGAATGCCTTAACAGCGTCAGCCCTCTCCTTTACCGGAACATCGCCATAGATAATTAGGGGGTTATATTGTTTCAATCGGCTTTTGAGGATAGTAATATTTTCGACAAAGCTGGTCCAGATGATTGCCTTTTCATCTCGTGCCGTAATGTCCTTAAGTAGGTCTTCCAAAACGGCAAACTTTACCGGAACCTCCTTGTAGCCTTTGTCCACAAGGACAGGATTGCTCGCTATCTGTGTCAGCCTCAAAAGCTTCTTTAAAATGTTCTCTGCCCCGTCAATTATGGTATTGCCGCCCATGTCCTGAACCTCTATCCGTAATTCTTCCTTCAGTTGAGAATAAAGCTTAAGCTGTTCACCTTTTAATATCGCATACGTATTAACAAACTTTTTCTCTGGGAGTTCGAGCACGTCATCCTTGCAGCGGCGGATAGAATGCTCTGCAACGGTATTCTTCAACTCCGCGAGCACTTCAATGTAATCCGGATTCTTTTCATTGTATCTTGCCTTAAACTCTTTGAAGTCTCCACCGAGAATTGCACCTCCGTCGAGAAAGAAGAACTGAGACCATAAATCAACCGGTTTGTTTGCAACAGGAGTACCGGTAATAATGATCCTCTTTGTTGAATATGGCCTGAGCTTAAACAATGACTGAGCCGTCTTAGTTGAGGGGTCTTTAATCCTGGCTGATTCGTCAAGAACAATTGCGACCTTGCGACTCCTGCAGAATCTCCTAATCCGTTCGAGTTCAGCGATTATGGCCTCATAATTGGTGATGTAAAAATTAGCACCGGTCAGAAACTTGTATCTTTTTTCTCTGCCTGTGCCTTTCAATACAATAGGAATTAGGAAGGAATGCTTTGTTACCTCTTGCTCCCAGTTATAAAGCAATGACATTGTGCTGACAACAAGGACGCCTTCAATTTCGCTGTTCTTCATGGATGAACATAATGAATCTATGACAATTTTTGTTTTGCCGAGACCTTGTTCATCAAATAAAGCCACCTTCTGATGTTTGTTTATATAATTGGTTGCCTCGACTTGATGTGGAAATGCCTCTGTTTTTGAACCATATTTTTGTTTTTCCTTAATCATTGATTATTTCTTCAGGAATAAATAGTACATGTAAGTTATGACATTCTTGTAATCCCATTTTCCCCAGGCTTTTATTGAACAGGTCTTCACAGGATTGAGGCACCCCGATAAAAACTTCACACAGTTTCCCATTCAGTACTGCAGAAGAAAAATCTTGTATCTGTTCATAAGTCCTGCTATTTGTGATGTCATTTTCAGTTTTAGCCTCTCCTATGCATATTTGCCCGTTTTCTTTTACTCCAATAGCATCCGGTCTGTGCCTCAATATCTGCGGGGGCAGGGCTATTTTTTCCCCGAAAAGGCCAAGATAATTACCATCGACACCATAAACAGTAGTTCCCTCTTCTCTCATTTTCTTTATAACTAACCCAAGGATGAATTGATGTCTGTTCCCAGCCACTATTCTATTGTGCCGATATCTCTTAAAAGATATTTTGTCACTCCATAAAGCCTTTTCAGGGAGTCAATTTTTGCGGGTTGGATACCTCTTTTAATTTCATCCAGATCTACAAAAGGAAGGCTCTCCAGACCGTCTATGACATCTTCAATCCTTTCAAAAAGCTTTGATTTAGCGGCAGGGTTCTTCTGTTCCAATTGATCAAGCGCTGCCTGGAAATTATCATCAATCAGAGCTTGCCGCGACTCTTCATCTTTAAGAACCATAGAAAGCTTTCTGATATCTTCACCCCTTTTGAACTTCCCTTCACCAACCCAGTCACAAAATTCAGCTAATGTAACTTTGCCATCCTTATGAAGTTTTTTGAGTTCTTTAATTTTCCTGAATTCCACAAAATAGCTGAATTTAAGTCTTTCGGCTGGCTTGTTATATTTTGGGAGATACTGTTTCTCCATGTCCATGAATGCTTGAATGTTGTTTCTTATGTCCGAGGCTGAAAGCTTTGTGAGCTGTCCCAACCTTTTTAAAGAATAATCTTCCTCAGCGTTAAGCCGATATAACTCCCTCGCTTTCTCATATGCATCCCAAGGAGTTGTACCAAAGAGGTGCTTTTCCAGTCGGATAAAATTGATTTTATTACGATCAACTTTATGAGGCAGTACATAAGCATCAATCGTTTTCCATTTATCATCATTCACGTATTTTTCTGAAAGCTCTTCATATATAAATGCCCTGGTATTCCCCTCTATAACAGTATAATAGTCATCTTTCGGTACAACCCAAATAGGGTCATATATCCCGGCGTTACGTTCGATATGCTCTTTTAATTTATCATACTGGTCGTTACCTTCAGCAAGGGCAAATTTTATCTTTTCTTGTGTGATATTGTCGTTCAAGCGGGTATCAAGAAAGTATTGAATGCGGGGATTCTCAATATCAAGGATGAGCTGCTTAAGGTGGATTTTTAATCGCTTGATTTCGGTTGGAACACCGTCAAGATTGACCGTTATATTTTCCATGACCTCCCCTCAGTCACTATACTGCGATAATTTTACGCCAATCCATGCCAATTTCACAACATGATTATGTGAATCGAGGCCCCGTTGTTTCCAGCGTTGCATCAAGAATGCACCCAACTCGCCTTCTTATCCTCTTCATTATTCTTCAAAATCTCATCCTTCAATATTCAAGAAGGATAGGAAGGATTCCGGGCAAGCCGGAATGACAACCAAGTTATTTTCCTTTTTTGCCATCGAATACTTCTATTCCCACTCAAACCTCTTCTTCAAATCATTACAAACACTATGTTGAATTTTATTGTCATGCTGGAGTCTGCCGACTATTATGCCTGGAGCTATGCCGAGGTCGGAGGCGAAATTCTGTATGGCGGCTTTGCTGCATTTTGCTGACTGTATAAACTGCCTGTACTGTTTCGGTGGAATCAGGAAATCAGAGGCAAACCTGTCAGCCTCATCTTCTTTGGAGTTCTTGCCGTCGCCCTCTATAAACACTTCCTTCTTGCCGTGCAGGAGTATATGACCTGCTTCATGGAAGAAGCTGAACCATAATTGATCATCACTTTTATACCGAAGGGTCAATTGAATAACGGCCTTGTTGGGGTTTACCCACCATGTTGCGCCGGATGCCCTGATTCCGGGAATTTCGGGCACAAAGGCAACGGCAACACCGGCCTCTGCGCATAAACGGATAACTTCTCCCTGAAAATGCTCGGGAGGCTTAACCGTAAGCTGTCGGATGCTTAAAAGCGCATTCCTGAACTTCGGCGCATCAAAAGGCTTGCAGCTAATAGTTCGGGCGGTCAACTCGCCCATTCTCAGCCATGAGGCAATAGCATAGGGGTCATTTGAAAAAACCTTTGACGTCCGATATGAAACCTGAGCGCCCATCCATCTCGTTTCCCATTGTTCGGGAGATGCTACACCAAAGAAATTCAGGATGTCCTGAAGCTGCCGGACCTTGTCCTCATGCTTCTTTACCCATCCCTTTTTAATGAGTTCATTCACTGGCAGTTTCTTCAGCCAGGTTATCTGCCGCTGCAGACTCTTTTGCTCATTAATCCTTGCCAGAGTCTCCTGAAAATTCCGCTCCAGATTATTCCAAAAGCCTGCGGATATGCCTAAGACACGTTCAAATTGCAATGCTGTTTCAGGCGTGATGGCAGCCTTTCCTTTTATGATTTCATTGATTGTCTTTTTTGGTCTGCCTGTGCGCTCTGCAAGCTCTGCCTGAGACATACCTATTGCTTCAAGAGTTTCAAGCAGTGTCTCACCCGGGGGGACGGCATAGTCCGGAACAAACTGGTTCTTCTTATCCTTATTCATGCGTGTCCTCCAATCCGACAATTCTTATTACTGTTACTTTTGACCAATCAAGCCCGCCATCGGCCTTCTTCGGCAAAGGGTTGTGTGCCGGTTCAAAGACCAGCCGGTACGGATGGTCCAAATCGACCGATAAACATCCCTTGAGATTTCCTTTCAGTTCATGACATCGCGCCTGTGGAAGATTGCGCAAATCTTGAAGCGCAGTGGCTGCGGCAAGTTCTGTTAGACGTCTCTTTAAAAGCCCGGCTCTTTTAGCGCCGAATCTTCTTTTCATGAGATTCTCATTGTTGCACTCTTTCTCAAGCTTGGCTGTCTTAAATAGAATAACCATACTTTAAGTGCTTTGTCAAGAAAAGAGTTAACCTTTAGGGTAAACAATATTAAGCTTCATATAGTGACTCTTTTGAATGCGAATTGAGCCCCGTTGTTTCCTGCGTTACATCAAGAATGCACCTAAGTCGCCTTTAAATCCCCTTCATTCTACTTCAAATATGCATCAAGGATTTTCTGAAAACCTTCTGGATTCCCCGGTCAAGCCGTGGAATGACGTTCCAATAATATCTCCCAAAGCCTCAAAATATTTCGCAATCGACCAGACTGAACATTCACAGTTCATATACAGACTCTAAATGGAGACCGGCTTTACTCCCCATATCTCATCAGCATATTCTTTTGTGGTCCTGTCGATAGAAAAATATCCCATGTTCGCCACATTAAGGACCGACATCTCTGCCCACCTGTCCATATCCTTATACATTTCACTGACCTTTTTCTGGCATTCGACATAGGATGCAAAATCTGCCATCACCATAAAATTATCGCCGTGGACTAAAAGGGAATCAACAACAGGCTTAAACAGGTCAGGATGTGATTTTGAGAAGAACCCGCAGGCTATCATATCGATCACCTGTTTTAATTCGGGGTTCTGACAGTAATAATATAACGGGTTGTACCCATGATCTCTTATCTTTTCGATATCCGCAGCCTTCAGGCCGAATATGAAAATATTCTCTTTCCCGACCTCTTTCATCAATTCGATATTCGAACCGTCAAGAGTGCCTATCGTCAGGGCACCGTTCAGTGCGAACTTCATGTTGCCTGTGCCTGATGCCTCCGTCCCCGCTGTCGATATCTGCTCGGAAAGGTCAACAGCAGGGATTATCTTCTCTGCCAGGGAAACTGA
Organism: Nitrospirota bacterium; assembly: GCA_021813425.1. Taxonomy (GTDB): domain Bacteria; phylum Nitrospirota; class Thermodesulfovibrionia; order Thermodesulfovibrionales; family UBA6898; genus JAKAKQ01. Next base: position 8,588 of record JAKAKQ010000123.1, on the reverse strand, counting down.
ATAGTTCTCGATAAAGACAACTTTTAGTCTGTCTCCGATTTCGGCATCATTGTTGACAACCTCCGCTATGGAATTTATGAGCTTGATAATCAGCTTTGCCATGTAATAGCCGGGCGCTGCCTTCCCTGAAAAAATAACGGTCCTCGGGACGAAATCCCCCTTCGGGTCTGCCTTGATCCTGTTGTACAGGCTTATTACATGCAAGGCGTTAAGAAGTTGTCTTTTGTATTCGTGAATCCTTTTTACGTGACAGTCAAAAAGAGAGTCAGGGTTGATCCTGATATGGTTATTTTCGTATATATACTGCGCCAGCTGTTTCTTGTTCCCGTATTTAATATCCTGCCATTCCTTCCTGAAGCCCCTGTCCGATGAAAAGGGAATAAGTTTTTTAAGTTCATACAAATCAGTAATCCAGCCCTCTCCGATCTTTTTTGAAACGAGCTCTGAAAGCCCCGGGTTGCATAATTTAAGCCATCTCCGCTGTGTAATGCCGTTAGTCTTGTTGTTGAATCTATCCGGCCAGATCTCATAGAAATCCCTGAAGATATGCTTCCTGAGTATCTCTGTATGGAGGGCTGAAACACCGTTTACCGAGTGGCTTCCGACAATCGAAAGGTGTGCCATGCAGACCTTTTTTTCCTCGCCGTCCTCTATTATCGAAACCCTTTTTAGCCTGTCGGTATCTCCGGGGTAAAGCTCTTTTACGTCTTCTAAAAATCGGCGGTTAATCTCGCAAATTATCTGTACATGTCTTGGCAAAACACGTTCAAAAAGGGAAACAGGCCATTTCTCAAGCGCCTCAGGCAAGACCGTATGATTTGTATATCCAAATGTGTTGATGGTAATTGACCAAGCCTTATCCCATCCCATACCTTCGATATCAACGAGTATTCTCATGAGTTCCGGTATGCCGATGGCAGGATGCGTGTCATTGAGCTGTATCGCAACTTTTTCAGGGAAGTTAGCAAAACTGTGTCCTTGCGGACGATTTTTTTTGTAACGCCGGATTATATCCTGGATCGTTGCTGAAACAAAGAAATATTCCTGTTTTAGCCTCAGTTCCCTGCCCTCAAAAACTCTGTCGTTGGGATAAAGCACCTTCGAGATGGTTTCTGTCTGTGCCTTGTCTGAGACAGCCCTTTCATAATCACCGTGATTGAAATATTCAAGGTCGAATTCACGGGTTGATTTTGCCGACCACAGCCGCATGGTGTTGACCGTGTTATTGCCGTATCCCGGTATAGGGGTATCAAAAGCGATAGCAGCAACATCCCGGGTATCGGTCCAGTCAGTCCTCAAGATTCCCTTCTCGTCAAGATACTGATTGACCCTGCCGTAAAACTTCACGATATAAAGATATTCAGGTCTTTCAATCTCCCACGGGTTTCCGTATCGGAGCCAGTTATCTGGTGTTTCGACCTGATATCCGTCTATTATCTTCTGAAAGAATATCCCGTATTCATACCGGATGCCGAATCCATATGCAGGCAGCCCTAATGTCGCCATGGAATCCATAAAGCAGGCAGCAAGCCTTCCGAGTCCTCCATTGCCGAGGCCGGCATCGAATTCTATTTCCTGTAAATCCTCCATATTATATCCAAGTTCCTGAAGCGCTTTATACGTATTTTCGAGGAGAGCCAGGTTTATAAGGGAATTGCCGAGGGTCCTTCCGATCAGGAACTCCAGTGACAGATAATATATCCTCTTTGCATCGGTCTTATAATAGGTCTGCTGAGTTTCGATCCACTTTTCAACAAGGTGATCCCTGACGGTCATGGCGATGCTTGTATAACAGTCTCTGCTTGTAGCTGTATATTCATCTTTTGCAAGCGAATATTTAAGATGGTTAGAAAAAGATGTCTTTAACGATTCAATATCTTTGCCATTGAACGGTTGGGTTGCACCGGGAGATCTCTTTGCAGAAGATGTTGATCTTTCCTTTGAAAGTTTTCTCATTCCCCTCTATCTCTTAATTCTTGCCGAGGCTTTCAGGTTAATATGCTGATATCATATACCATCATAATCCATCAAAACAATATAGGAGATTCCCCATTTTATTAATAAATTCATAAACAATATTATTGAAACACAGGAGGGGACTGTCTTTGAGCGGTTTTTTTTGCCAATAGTCCTTAAAATGAACTTTAAAATAAGGAGGCAAAAACCTCGGAGTCCCGATCTAATCGGGACGAGAATGAGCGAAAAGATTGTCCACTCCTGATTATAATTAAAGAAGTTGAATAATAATCGATAGCCCTTCTCTGATTCAATCAGATTTTGCCCAGCAGACATACCGCATAAGCAGCGATGCCTTCACCACGGCCTGTAAACCCCATACCCTCGTTTGTCTTTGCCTTTATGTTTATGAGACCAACAGGTATGCCTGTCTCTGACAGGGCTTCTTTCATTTTGTCTATATAGGGTAAGAGTCTCGGTTTTTCTGTAATAACTGTTGTATCAACCCATGTTACAGAGTATCCGTTAACCTTTGCGAGTTCGACAATATATTTGAGGAGTTCGACGCTAACCGAGTTTTTCCATTTTGGATCGCTGTCAGGGAAATGGCTCCCGATATCACCGAGACCGAGAGCCCCTATAATAGCATCCATAATTGCATGGCAGAGGACATCGGCATCGGAATGTCCTGTCAGCCCCTTTTCAAACGGGATCTCAACACCGCCTATGATCAGTTTTCTCCCTTTGGCAAGTCTGTGGGAATCATATCCGAAACCGATTCTCATGTTTTAACAGTTCTCAGGTTAATAAATAACTCGGCTATCTTTAGATCTTCCGGGGTCGTAACCTTGATGTTTGTATATGAGCCCATTACCACCTTTATTTTCCCCCCGTTTCTTTCGACAAGAGCAGAATCATCAGTAGAATAATAAGAACTCTTGAGCGCCTTTTCATAAGCGCCAAGCAGCGTGTTATAGGAGAATATCTGTGGTGTCTGTATGGACCACAAAGTATCCCTTTTGAGTGTCCTGCTAACCAGATCTCCTGCAGTTTCCTTGATGGTATCTTTAACAGGCACGCCGACTACCACGCCGTCGCAATCCTTCAACTGCTTAACTGCATTTTTTATGATATCCGGCTCTATTAACGGCCTGACCCCATCGTGCACAAGCACAATACATTTTATATCATCAACAAGATTAAGCCCGTGAAAAACTGAATCCTGTCTCTCTTCGCCACCTGGAGCAATCCGCCTTATTTTTGATATGTTATATTGTTCAAATATCTCGACCCCGTATTCCATGTCCGCCTCTTTCAAAACAGGGATTATTTCATGGATTTCAGGTATGTTTTCCAGGGTCTCAAGCGCCCATATCACTAACGGTTTGCCATTGAGAGTTTCAAACGGCTTGTTGGTTTTATCGCCAAACCTCTTGCCGATTCCTGCAGAAGGGACTATCGCTATAATTTTTTCCTTCATAAAAACCGTTCCTCTATTTCGCTGCCTTTGATTCCTCCCGTTCGTATTCTTCCTTTGCCTTCGAAAAGATCATCCTTCCTGCCGTTGTCTGAAGCACACTCGTAACAACAACTTCGGCATTTTTTCCTATAAGTTTTCTGCCGTTTTCTACAACAACCATTGTCCCGTCATCAAGGTACGCAACACCCTGATTATACTCCTTGCCTTCCTTAAGGACAAAGATCCTCATCGTTTCGCCAGGAAGAACTACAGGCTTCAAAGAGTTGGCGAGTTCATTAATATTGAGGACCGAAACCCCCTGGAGCTGGGCGATCTTGTTGAGGTTGAAGTCGTTTGTTATTATTTTGGCGTTCATTAACTTGCCGAGTGCAACAAGTTTGGAGTCAACCTCCTTTATCTTTGGAAAATCTTCCTCCACGATCTTCACTGTAATATTAGCCATCTTTTGAATCTTGTGGAGGACATCCAGACCTCTTCTTCCCCTGGCCCTTTTTGTCGAATCCTGGGAATCGGCTATATACTGGAGCTCCTGCAGAATGAACTGCGGCACTATGAAAGTCCCTTCGATAAAGCCGGCTTCACAGACGTCCGCAATACGGCCGTCTATGATAACGCTTGTATCTAATATCTTCAGGTTCTCCTCAAAGCCCTTTCCGATGAAAAGTCTGAATATTGCAGCCAATGTTATTCCCTTCCCCCGTCTTAATCCGACCAGAAGACCCCCGTAACCCAGAAAACCTTTAAGTGCAAATGATACTGCTGTCATATCTTCACGCACTAAAAACTTTATTGGGACAAGGATAAGATTTGCAAAAAGGAGCCCTGATGCAATCCCTATGATTCCGCCTATTATAGAGCCGAAATCAACATTTTTTAAAATCAGGTCGGAGTATGCCGTAATAATACCTAAAAGCGTTCCGAGGATAATTCCATAATTCTGATAACCATACTTAAATCCTAATAAATATCCGGAAAAAGAAAACAGGACAGTTACCGCAAGCTTTAAAATTAATATCATTCCCATCACCTCCCTTCAAATCAGATATAGCGGCACGCAACAAACTCAGGGAACTATTTTGCTGATCTCGCTACCTGCCTCTATTGATTCATTGTTGTCTTAAGATGACCTAAGCGTTACGTAAAACTTCTTCCCGCCTCTGTTAACAAAAAGAAGGACGGTATTGCCAGGCTGTATACCGGAGACAATTTTGTTATAGTCATTGAGACCGTCTATTTTTTTTCTGTCTATCTCCTGAATTACATCCCCTTTTCTTATCCCTGCCTCCTCAGCAGCGCTTCCGGGTTCAACCCTTACTACAACAACTCCCTTCTCATCTTTCCTGAGACCCAGCTGCCTTGCGCTTTCCTTTGTAAGATCCATCACACCTAAGCCGTCAAGACCCTCAGCCAATGAATCCTCAGGTGTATCGCCAGAACCAGGCTCGGCAATTTCCTTTGGCAGTTCAGCTATAACAACCTTAAATAAATATTCTTTTTCACCTCTGAGTATAAGCATTGTTACCTCTTCTCCTAACTTGCTCTGTGCTACCATATTCCTCAGATGTCCGACATCCTTAATCTTTTTACCATTAAATTCAAGTATTATATCCTCTCTTTTTATGCCTGCCTTTTCAGCAGGGCTTCCCTTTGCGATATCTCCAATAAGTGCGCCCTTTGCGGTCTTAAGACCGAATTTCTGAGAAAGTTCGGGGGTAAGTTCCTGGATTGTAACTCCAAGCCATCCTCTTGTAACCTTGCCTTTCTGTTCAAGCTGTTCCATAACAAGACGCGCCATATTGCTGGGCACGGCAAAGCCTATCCCCTGATATCCTCCTGAACGCGAAAATATAGCTGTATTGATCCCTATAAGCTCGCCTTTTATGTTCACAAGCGGGCCTCCGGAGTTGCCCGGATTTATTGCGGCATCGGTCTGAATAAAATCCTCATAGTCAGCTATGCCTACGTTTGCCCTTCCAACAGCACTGATGATTCCCATGGTAACTGTATGGCTCAGGCCGTAAGGATTGCCGATCGCCAGTACAAATTCCCCCACCTGCAGTTTGTCGGAATCACCCCATTGAACAGTCGGGAGGTTCTTTGCATCTATTTTTACAATAGCCACGTCCGTCTTTGAATCAACTCCTATTATTTTAGCCTTGAAAGACCTCTTATCCAGGAGTGTAACCCTTATCTCATCTGCCTGCTCTATGACATGGTTATTGGTGATTATATAACCATCGCCAGAGACAATAACCCCTGAACCAAGACTCTGCTCCTTCCATTTTTTGGGCATTCTGAAATCCCTGAAGGGGTTAAAAAAATCAAAAAGAGGATCGTCGAAAAAAGGGGTTGCATCCCTCCGGACGACCTTTGTAGTAGAGATATTCACTACAGAGGGCGAGATAGAGCTCGCTATCTCTGAAAATGCCTTGCTTGTTTCGATAATCTGTTTTGGCACACCCGGAGTGAAAGGGGCATATCCTTTTTGAGGGCCTGTAAATTTCCCTAAAAGATAGAATGAGATGCCGCCTAAAAGGAAGCCTATAAGCAGAACAGTAATGCCGGTAAATATTTTATTTTTCATAATATTTAATTATAATAGTCTGATTGATATGTTGTAAAGTACTGTCCTTGACAAAGGATTGGCTCTAATGCTAATTTTCAAGGCTTATACAGCTTCGGGATCCAGGGTTAGGGATTAGAGATTCACTTCTCATGCTTGACCAGTCCCAGAAAATTAATCCCTGTTTTAAATAAAGGAGGTTTCAATGATAAAACGTTATTTATTAGCCCCTGGCCCGACCCCGGTTCCGCCAGAGGCGCTCCTGGCAATGGCAATGCCTATAATACATCACAGATCACCTGATTTCCTCCCTGTGCTTGACTCTGCCAAGAAAGGACTTCAATGGCTGTACCAGACAAAAAATGACGTTCTCATTATATGTTCGACAGGTACCGGCGGGATGGTAGGGACTGTTAATAATTTCTTTAGTCCTGGTGATAAGGCGCTTGTTATCAACGCTGGAAATTTTGGAGAGCGCTGGACAAAAATATGCAAGGCATACAATCTTTCTGTTGAAGAAATAAAAATTGACTGGGGATATGCGGTTAAACCAGAGGATGTGGAAAAGGCGCTTAAGAAAGACCCCTCGATAAAAGGTGTGTTTGTACAGGCGTCTGAGACATCAACAGGTGTATACCATGATATTAAGACCCTTGCCTCAGTCGTAAGGAAATATGATAATACACTCCTTGTGGTCGATGCTATCTCCGCCCTGGTTGCACATGACCTGAAAATGGATGAATGGGGTATAGATGTACTGATAGGCGGTTCACAAAAAGGACTCATGCTTCCCCCTGGGCTTGCATTCGTGGGAATAAGCGAAAAGGCATGGAAATCCGCCGACAAGTCGACATCGCCGAAATTCTATTTCAACTTCAAGAAAGAGCGCGAATCTCTGGCAAAAAACCAGACAAGTTTTACCTCTCCTGTTACCCTGATAATCGGGTTGAACGAGAGCCTGAAGATGCTTCAGGCAGAAGGACTTGACAATGCATTCAAACGCCATGAGAAACTTGCGAAGGCTACAAGGGAAGCTGTGAAGGCACTTGGGCTTGAAATGTTCACAAAAGAGTCCCCGAGCAATGCTGTCACAGCAATAAATGCCCCTGCAGGCCTGGACGGTCAGGAAATTTACAAGAATCTCAGGGTAAAATACGGCATCACAGCAGCTGGAGGACAGGGACAGGCAAAAGGTAGAATATTCAGGATCGCCCATCTTGGTTATGCAGGGACATTTGATGTTATAACAGCCATAGCAGGAGTAGAAATGGTGCTGAAAGGCATGGGACATCCTTTAAAACTCGGAACAGGAGTTGCCGTTGCCCAGGAACTACTAATGGTTTAGGAGGATAAATGAAAGTTCTCGTTAGTGACAATATCTCACCTAAAGGCGTTGAAATACTGAAAAAGGCCGGTCTTGATGTTGATATTAAAACAGGCATGAGGCCTGAGGAACTCAAGGCCTGTATAGGTGAATACAACGGACTTGTTATACGCTCGGCCACCAAGGTCACTGCTGAAATAATAGATGCCGCCGCAAATCTCAAGGTAATCGGCAGGGCAGGTTCAGGTCTTGACAATGTTGACAAGGTTGCAGCCTCCAAAAAAGGCATTGTGGTCATGAACACTCCCGGAGGGAATACCATAACAACAGCAGAACACTCGATCGCCATGCTCTTTGCTGTTGCGCGTTTAATCCCTCAGGCAACAGCCTCCATGAAGGCAGGGAAGTGGGAAAAGAAAAAATTCATGGGCGTTGAGCTTTACAATAAGACTTTAGGTATTATCGGTCTCGGGAATATAGGAAGCCAGGTCGCGAAAAAGGCCCAGGGACTTGAAATGAACGTTATAGCCTATGACCCTTTCTTAAGCGAAGACAAGGCAAAGACCCTTGGCATAAAGAAGGTCTCCCTTGAGGAACTTTTTGCCCAGTCCGACTTCATTACCATCCATACTCCGATGACCCCGGAGACAAAGGGTGTCATAAACACCGGGACCATCTCAAGGATGAAAGACGGTGTCAGGATAATCAACTGCGCAAGAGGCGGCATCATAAACGAAAATGACCTTTACGAAGCATTAAAAAGCGGCAAGGTGGCAGGCGCAGCACTCGATGTGTTCGAAAAAGAACCCCCTGAAAACAACCCTCTCCTGACACTTGACAACGTGATCTGCACGCCGCATCTCGGAGCGTCCACTGAAGAGGCGCAGGAAAACGTCGCTTTAGCCGTTGCAGAACAGATTGCTGATTACCTCGTTTTCGGTACAATCAGAAATGCCGTGAATTTCCCTTCTATCCCAAATGATCAGATCCCCAGGCTGCAGCCATATATAAGTCTTGCTGAAAAACTCGGGGGATTTTCCTCGCAGATATTCGAGGGCGGTGTTACTGAGATCACAGTAGAGTTCCGCGGAGATGCTTCAACTATAAATACTGCTCCCGTGACCATAGCCGCTATCAAAGGGTACCTGACGCCGATACTCCTTGAGACCGTTAATTTTGTTAACGCCCCTGTTATCGCTAAAGAGCGCGGCATAGAGGTAAGGGAGATAAAGAGCGGCGATGCAGGTGATTACCATAGTATAATA
>JAKAKQ010000160.1 GCA_021813425.1 Nitrospirota bacterium | reverse complement strand
GAGCGTCCCGTGCCTGTGGGCGTCATGTATGACCTTGCCGCCGACCTCGATGCTTCCCCTGCTGCAGTCAAAGGCAGAATTGAGGCTAAAGAGTTTCTCTTCCAGTGCAGCCGTGCCCACTATTACCTTGAAAGTCGAACCCGGTTCATATATATCGGTGATCGCCCTGTTCCTTATATCATGTGCCTTTGCCTTGTTTATATCGTTCAGGTTGTATGCGGGTTTGTTGGCCAGGGCCAGTATATCTCCAGTAAAAGGGTCCATCATTATCGCCGTGGCAGCAACGGATCTCCACTTTGACATGGCCTTTTCGAGCTCCTTTTCCGCAATATACTGAAGGCCTTCGTCTATTGTGAGGATGATGTCGTTCCCTTTTGCTTCCATATCCACACCGGAGGAGAGGACCTTGCCGCTTGCATCCCTTGAAAAGTATACCTTACCCCCTGAGGCCTTAAGATACTTGTCATATCTGAGCTCTATGCCTTCGAGCGGCTGGTTGTCCAGTCCTACGGTCCCGATGATATGGGAGGCGAGCTCGCCTTTGGGATAAAACCTTTTGGCCTCGGGTACGAACCCCAAACCCTTTATATTCAATTTTTTTACCTCTGCGGCCGTGTCCTGGCTGATCTTCCGGTTAACCCAGACAAATCTTTTGTCAGTGGAAAATTTTGTCTGGACTGCTTTCGGCTCCATGCCGAGTATTGTCGAGAGGCTATTTACCCTCTCTTTATCTATCGCTATTTCTCCAGGATTGCAATATAGTGATTCCAGCTCAAGGTTTACAGCAAACTCTCTGCCTCTTCTGTCGTAGATATTCCCTCTTCTGACCTGTATGTCCTCGACCTTGATCTGTTGTGATTTTGCCTTTGCTGCCATAAGCCCGTGATTAAGTATCATCAGGTCTGAAAGACGAAAAAATACCGCAAAGAATCCGAAAATTATTGCGGTGTTTAAAATAATCGTCCGTTTCTTATTCAAATAATCCCACCATGTTTTTTTCTCAGTTTCTGTTTTTCAGTTCAAAAGCGGCCTTTACAGATTCAGGCCCTTTGTCTTTTTTAACATGTATAACCCTGACTCTATCAGGAAATACATAACCGCTGTCGGCGTAAACACTGCCTTTCTGAATATTCCCCCGAAATGCTACATCGATCTTTTCAATGGACATGAGTTTCGCTCTTTCAGCAAGGAGCATCTTTCCATCTTTAAGGGCTTCCGTCTTCTTTTCTTCAAGGTTGCGAAGGTCATATGCTATTTTCACTACATTTGACCTTAGCCATACAAGACCGAACAAACCAAAAAGCAGGAATGCTACACAAAGCGGTTTATAAAATAATGATAACATATTGCTGTCTGTTTTTGTGCGCATCATAACCTTTCAGCTCCTCTCAGTTTTGCGCTTCTGGAAGAAGGATTTATCACTATCTCTTCCTTGCCCGGAGATAACGGTTTCTTCAGAAGCTGTATTAATAATCCCTCCCTCGCATTATTTCTTATGAAATTCTTTACAACCCTGTCTTCAAGAGAATGATAGGAGATGACACAGAGTCTCCCCCCTCTTTTCAATATCTTTAGAGATGAGTCCAGCCCCTGTTTGAGTTCTTCCAATTCCCTGTTAACCTCTATTCTCAGTGCCTGGAAAGTCTTTGTGGCCGGATGTATCCTGCCTCTCCTGCCGACTGCCTGGAATACTATCTCTGCAAGTTCATGACAGGTATCGATGCTTTTTTTATCCCTGTGACCGACTATAACTCTCACTATCTTCCCTGCGTTATATTCCTCTCCGTATTCCCTGAGTATTCTTATAAGTTCCTTTTCCGGATATCTGTTAACAACATCCCATGCCGAGAGTTCCTGGCCGCTGTCCATTCTCATATCAAGCCTTTCATCAGAATGAAAACTGAACCCCCGTTTTAAATCCCTGAGCTGCATCATCGATACCCCGAGATCAAACAGGATACCGTCTGCTTTATTAATACCCTGCGAACGGAGCAGGCTTTCAATATCCGAGAATCTGCCCTTTTTCAATATTAATCTTCTGTCGTTTAACCTCTCACCGGTCATCCTAAGAGCCTCTTCATCTCTGTCTATTCCAACGACTATCCCATCCTGACCGATCATTTTCAAAATCTCCTCAGAATGTCCCCCGAGTCCTACAGTTGCATCTATATATGTTCCGCCCTCGACTGGGACAAGAACCTCAATCACCTCCCTCATCAGCACCGGGAGATGTCTTACAGTCATTTAAAGACCATAAGCTGCAAGTTTTTCTTCAACTGTCTTCTTATCTATCTTTGAAGGATCTACAACAGTATCCCACTCTCTTCTATCCCAGAGCTCAACCTTTTCGATCTGTCCGACAATAACGATATCGGAATTCAGCCCTGCATCTTCCCTGTGTGCAGCAGGGATCAGGATCCTCCCCTGTTTGTCTATCTCTGCTTCCTGGGCTGAAGCGATCACCTTTCTCATGAAAAACCTTACCTCTTCCTGCATCTTGGGAAGTTGGCGGACTTTCTCTTCGAGTCTGTTCCATTCTTCCTGGGGATATATATGCAGGCATTTATCAAAAGCGGCATTGACAATATATAGTTTTGGGCTATAATTTGAAGAAATAATTTCCCTGAAAGGAGCCGGTACCATGATTCTGCCCTTTGGGTCAATGGTGTAATAATATTTTCCAGAGAAAGCAGGCATCTATCCTCCACTTTCTACCACTTTTTACCACTAAATATAAGGTAGAAAATGCTATATGTCAAGAAAAAAATTCATTTTTTTGTTATTTTTCTATATGTTGTGTGGCTGGATTGCAAAACTACAATATATTGAATTGCCTCTATTAAAGTTATAATATAATATTGTTACTTGCCGATAATTAGTGTCTATAGCGGAAGCTGTTATTTGTTACCCTGAACCCTTCGCTTTTTGTCATTCTGAAGGAGTGAAGCGACTGAAGAATCTCGCTCAGGACAGGCTCCATGAAGGGTCTCGCAACACGTTGAGTTCATGAGATTCTTCGCGGAGTTTATCCTGAGTGAGAAAATGAGATTCTTCACTCTGTTCAGAATGACAAACGAAGGGCTCAGAATGACAAACGAAGGGCTCAGAATGACATTTAGTGTTTTCAGTGTTATCCG